>JBFHGF010000521.1:0-2198 GCA_041583335.1 Bacteriovoracaceae bacterium | reverse complement strand
GGGTTGTGTAAGAAACCAAAGGAATAAAGGTGAACTTTAAATCATTTTTTGAAAAAAACTATCGCCACTTCAATGCTGCTTCACTTGTTGATGCTTCCCAAGGATATGTGGACTGTTTAAAAGCAGGCAATAAGATGCTTATCTCTTTGGCCGGTGCCATGAGTACCGCCGAATTGGGAGTCAGTCTTGCCGAAATGATTCGCAATGATAAGGTTCAAATTATTTCTTGTACTGGGGCCAACCTAGAAGAAGATATCATGAATCTCATTGCGCATTCTCACTATGAACGTGTTCCTAACTATAGAGATTTGAGTCCCGAAGACGAGGAGGCCCTGTTGGCCAAAGGCTTCAATAGAGTTACTGATACATGTATCCCAGAAGATATGGCCTTCAGAAAGCTTCAGAAGTATTTGCATCGCGAATGGAAGAGGGCCTCTGATGAAGGGGAGAGGTTCTTTCCCCACGAGTTTCTTTATAAAATTATTCGATCAGATGATTTTAAGAATGAATATGAAATCGATCCGAAAGACTCCTGGGTCGTCGCTGCATGTGAAAAGGGGATACCCATTATCGTTCCAGGTTGGGAAGACTCAACTACGGCCAATATTTTTGCTTCCTACTGTCTGAATGGAGAATTTGACCCCACTCTTGTAAAGGGTGGAATTGAGTACATGATGTTCTTGGCCAAGTGGTACACCGACCACTGTGGAGCTCAGGGAATTGGTTTTTTTCAAATCGGGGGTGGTATTGCCGGAGACTTCCCGATATGTGTCGTTCCGATGATTAATCAAGATATGGAGGGGGAGGTTCCGCTGTGGTCCTACTTCTGTCAAATCTCAGATTCAACGACAAGTTTTGGTTCTTATTCAGGAGCTGTGCCCAATGAGAAAATTACATGGGGGAAACTGTCTTCAAAAACTCCACGCTTTGTTATCGAGTCAGATGCAACAATTGTAGCACCTTTGATTTTTGGCTATGTTCTAGAGAATTAACAGAAGAGGCTCTTCCCAATTTGTTGAGTCGGGAAGAGCGAAATTTTAGCTTTTAGTATTTAAGTAGATACTCAAGATAGAAGAAAGTTGAATTACTGGGGTTGCCTTGGAAGTAATCGCCATGGCTAAAGATTGAGCCGGCAAGCTTAAGGGTTTCGTATTTACTTTTCTTATAGCTGGCAATAAGGTCAAATTCATTCCCAATATCATCTTTAGAAACATCACCAGAAAGAACAGAAGAGGCGGCTTGATTGTAAGCTCCAAAACCGGTTGATTTTTGTTTGAAGTTCATCCATTTGAATTTTAGTTTCCAGTCGCTATCTACTTTGTAATCGGCACCAGCATAGATTGTTTCTAAGTTTCTTCTCCCTACGACATCAATGATCCCATTCCAAGCATGACGATTGGTGTAGAGTTGATCATAGTTTACTGAAGATTGTGACCACCCCACATAAGAATTGAGTCCAAAACTAAAATTATAACCAAGCTCTGCATCTAGGTTGTGCTCTTTACGGTCTGTTTGTTGGTGAACTTGTAAAAGATTTTCTGTACGGTAGGTAATATTATTCCAATCTCCCTTTACACGAAAACCATAAGAGTTCGTTTCTAGATTTTGAGATCCTTTTTCATTATTATGAATTAAGTAGACATCAAGCTTGAGATGATCTCTTTGTAGGATTTTGTAATAGAGAAGAGAGAAGTCTGAATCATCTTTTGCGTCAGTCTTATCACTACCTTCCGATAGTTTAGAGTAAGCAAGATCAAGTTCACCTTCGCCGATACTGAACATGAGTTTTACGGCATCGAAAGTAAGACCGCCTGCGGTCCAATTTCTTCTACCAAGGACTACATTGTCTCCATAGTTCATTTGCTGGCGACCAATTTTGTAGGAAAGGATATCTCCCTTAGATAAGATATAGGCTTCGAAGATGTCGACACCCTTATGATATTTATCGCCACTGGAGTTACGAACGGTTCCGCCGGCATCATTGGTTTCGGCAATATTCTCACCGAAGTTATTTGTTACTTGGGGGGTGAAAGTAAATGAGAGCGTGTCATCTAACTTTAAGTTGAAATTAGCACGTGCTCTTAATTCGGTTAAATTTCTACGGTCGCCATTAGAGAATGAAAATTCTCTGTTTTGATTACGGAGACGAAATTCTCCATTGTAATTCATTTCATAGGCTGAGGTCGTAACTGAAATTG
>JBFHGF010000520.1:0-2201 GCA_041583335.1 Bacteriovoracaceae bacterium | reverse complement strand
GGGTGGTAGGGCCATAGGATAGTCCAACAAAAGGAGCAAGGTAGCCACCTTGGGAGTAGCCAATAAAGGAAGTGGGAAGATCGTTGATGTTGATTTTCTTAAGGTAGCTTGTAATGGTATGAACGGGAACTTGATAATCGATAAGAAAGCTATCTGTTCTTTGATCATAGAAGTACCAGGCAAAGCCTGCGAGGAGCTCTTCATCCTCTTTCTTTTTGCCATCTAGGGGGAAGTGCTTAGGTAGTGGATAAAGTCCGTTAAGGGCCATAAGGCTGTATCGTTTATGGCCACTGCCATTATGGAGCTTTTCATTTAAAGAGCGACCCAAGCGCTTATAAATTTTGTCTGCGCTTTCACTATATCCATGAAAGAGAAGAATTAATTCATCTCCAGTGGGGGTGAGTTCGCCTTGAGCATCAGTTTTCCAATATTCGTTGGTTAGTGTCACGCATTGATGAATACCGGGAAGATAGATTTTATTTTCGTTTACAGTCATGTTTTGCTACACGTTTAAGTTATAGCAAATAGTCTAACCAATCCCCATTTGTGCGTCCAATTGAGATTCCTAGACGAAGGCCTATTTAAATGACTAAAGGGGTAGTGAAAGCATAGTGCAGTAGAGCAAAGAGATTAAGGCCGTAAAAAGAGGGATGGTTAAATTATCATCTATCTTTAAGGGAATGATTTCAAATAGTGAGGCGGTGATGGCGATTAAGAAAGAGGCCAATATTCCTTGCCACACCATGATGGTGAGAAAGTCTGTGGACCAAAAGAGCACCATAAAGCTGACCATGAAACAAGAAAAGAAGAAGGCCATTGATCCCTGCAACGATTTATGTTCTGTAATTTTAGTTTTTCCATAGCGTATTCCCATAATTGCGGAAAGGGGATCGGCCACGGCCAATGTATAAATGGCGATGAGAGCGACTGTCTTTGGAAAAGAAATCAAGGTGAGCAAGAGTCCCATCACATAGGGAACCCCTGCACTTTCCTTCAGCTGTTCTTCTGCCCGAAAGAGGTATTTATTGATGATCTTAATATTACTGCTTAATCCTGGATAGTTGATGCGAACCTGCTCCAGAATATAGATAATACAGGCGCAAAAACCTAGGATATAAATGGCCCGAGAGTGGGTGAGAAGAAATTGATAAATGAGTCCAACCCCTAATCCCATCAGACAGTGAAAGAGTCTACGAGTAATTTGTAAACTCTTTCTGGTCGCGGTTGGCGCTCCTTCAATATCACTATTTTCATTTTCTTTAGTCAAAGCTTAACCTATTGTTATGATTCAATATCTTATCGGTCGAGCCCTTTTAAAGTTTAGGCTTTAAGTCTAGGGAGCATAGGGATTGGGATGATCCTTAATAAAGTTCAACTCCTCAGTTGTGCTCTCACGGCCCAAGGCCAGGTTTCGATGAGGATAACGACCGAATCGATCAATAATTTCTTTATGCTTAATCTCAAATTGTCTTTGGTAATCCAGCCCTGGCTCGCTAAAGAGCTCAATGGCCTCACGATGGATACGTGGAGATTCACTATGCATATAGGGCATATAGAGGAAAGATCTTTTGAGGGCCGAAAGCTCCTGATGGGCATTTAAGCGCAGGGCCTCTTGGGCCAAGGCCAAGGCCAAAGGATCACAGGCAAAGGCCTCGGGACGGTTGCGATAGATATTACGCGAGAATTGATCGAGCACGATAATTTCGGCCAATCTTCCCATGGGTCCCGTGCGCCAAGTATCGAGTTCGCAAGTTGCGGCCATTTTATGAACTTCACCAAATTTATCAGCAATGGCCTTATCCAACTCGGGATCTGCACTAAACCAATTCTCTGGTTTAAGATCTTCAAACCAAAACTTCAATACATCACGATACTCAACACTCATTTCTAACCCTTTATGAAAATAGATATAGGGTTAGTATAGACTGGGCGGACATAAAAATCTTTATGCGTTGAATGGGTAAGTTGTTTACTTGGTTAATCAAGAAAAAATACTTGGCCTTATTTTATTTTATTTTCCAAGTGCAGGTGAGGCACTGCTCGCCGTGGTTAGGGCCTCTTGATCTGTACCCCTATCTTTGGCACTTCTCTTTCTCACAATTCGCAAGTAGAGGTTGCGCTCAGGATTGAAAATAAAATCTAAAATCAATTTGGTCCAAGAGGTGTGGTAGTAGAGGTTATTATAGAACTCGGGAGCTAGG
>JBFHGF010000519.1:0-2203 GCA_041583335.1 Bacteriovoracaceae bacterium | reverse complement strand
TGGTCCGACCGGATTGGTCAGATGGATATAATGGGAGAGTTCGTGGACGAAAAGAGAATAGAGCCAACTTTCGATTCGAGAACCTAAAAAGAGATCCTCATCACTTGTGATAAAGAGGGTGACCTTAGATGGTAAAGTGGAGAAGTATCCGTTTGCCCAAGAGGTCCTTCCTGTAATGATAACAGGAATCTTCTCTTTAGGATGGTAAGAGAGATGCTCTGTTAGCGTTTCATATACTTTATCTGCAAACGAGGCAACAATTTGAGCTTCTTTCTCAAATTCATCTTCAAATACAATTTGATGGTGTATCGTTTCAATTTGTTGAAAAGTCGAGGCGGCTGAGAGAATCATTAGAGAGATGAACATGTAAAGAGCTATAATCGAGATAGTTTTCTTATTGATATTCATACCCTTCATCATAAGCAATATCTCTTCACATCTCAAGTTCTACTCATGTTAATTTTATCTTAATACTTTCCTCATAAAGTATTCATACTTTTTAGATTGACTTCTAAAGGTGGAAACCTTAAATTCTAGATAAGGGTAACCTTATTCTAACTATGAAATAATTTTGATGTACAAGGAGAGAATGTATGAAAAAGCTAATTATCGCGCTAGCTATTCTCATGGTTTGCTTATCCCCCTTGATGGCTCAAGGGAACAGTGAAAGCAAGGGTGAGAATAAGGTATTACGACTCATTACTTGGTCAGGGTATGCTCCACAAGAGCTTCTCGATGCATTTGAAGAGGAGACAGGTTACACCGTTGAAGTAACATTCAGTAATAATGAGGAGATGATCAGTAAATTAAGATCGACAAGGGGTGGTGGTTTTGACCTAGCACAACCTTCTCAAGACAGAATTTCATCGGTTGTTTCTCAATTTGGGATCTACCAGAGCATTGACTATTCAAGGATCGATGAAGATCAGATTGATCCATCACTGCTCACTGCAGTTAAGATGAATACTCTTGTTGATGGAAAATCGTATGCTGTTCCTCATGTCTACGGGACTGAAGGTTTGGTCGTTAACAAAGCATTAGCTCCAGACGTTAAGGATTTTAAAGACCTTCTTGACCCCAAATACTCACAGAGGGTCTCATATCGATTAAAACGCCCTACACTCATCGGAATGGGATTCTCATTAGGGTATGATCCTTTTGCCCTCTACGACGATCCTGAGGAATACCAGAAGTTTTTAGATGAGATGGAAAAAGTCTTAATAGCGGGAAAACCTTCTGTTAAAACCTACTGGGATAACGGAGATCAGTTGCTTCAGTTGCTAAGATCGGAAGAAGTGTGGGCTGCAAGTGCCTGGGAACAGGCTGGATGGAAACTTCATAGCGAAAATCCAAATATTGATTATATTGCCCCAACCAGTGGTGCCCTTGCTTGGATCGATACCTTTGCTATTCCGGCAAAAAGTGAGAATCTTGATGCAGCTTATGCCTATATCAATTTTATGCTCAGACCGGAAAATGCTGCCTATTTTACCAATAAAGAGACATACGGAACTGCAAGTAAAGATGCAGTTAACTTCTTAGATCCCGAAATAAAAGCTAATTTCACTCGAGGTCTTCCACCAGAAGTTCTTGCAAATGTTAACTGGTATCCAACAGTGCCTGAAGGAATTGAGAATATGGAAGGGAAAACCCTCGATAAAATCAAAGCAGCTAAATAATTACCTACATATTAGATCTAGAACTCTAAACGACAGCTGATAGGCTGTCGTTTAGATGTATAAAAGGAAACTCTCTACATATGAAAACTGCATTGTCTGTACATAATATTACGAAGAAATTTGGAACTTTTACGGCCGTAGATGGCGTATCGTTTGATGTTGAGGATGGGAAGTTCTTTTCGATTTTAGGACCTTCTGGTTGCGGAAAGACGACCTTGCTCAGAATGATAGCCGGGTTCTATCGTCAAGATGAGGGGAATATTCTGTTGAATGAGAAAAACATGGATGAGATAGCCCCAAACGAACGTCCTGTAAACTTAGTATTTCAGAATCTTGCCCTTTTTCCGATGATGAATGTTCGTGAGAATATCGCATTTGGCCTTAAAAGAAGAAAAGTGAAAAAAGAAGAGGTCAATGAAAGAGTTGAACAGATGCTGGAACGAGTCGGATTGCCTGGAATCGGAGATAAGAAAATACAACAGCTCTCAGGTGGGCAGAAGCAGCGAATTGCTATTGCCAGAGCT
>JBFHGF010000518.1:0-2211 GCA_041583335.1 Bacteriovoracaceae bacterium | reverse complement strand
GATCACCAGTGAGAACAATTTTAGTTCCTTCACCAGCACGAGTGATAATCGTCTTTACTTCATGAGGAGAAAGGTTTTGCGCTTCATCCACAATCAGGTACTGTCCTGGAATCGAACGTCCTCGAATATAAGTGAGGGGTTCAATATGAAGCAGACCATGATTAATCAGGTCTTCATAGCTGGCCGAACCATCAGTTCGATACTGACCAAAGAGGAAATCCATATTATCAAAAATAGGTTGCATCCAAGGCCCTAACTTTTCGTTAACATCACCCGGAAGATAACCAAGATCACGCCCCATGGGTTGGATAGGTCGAGAAACTAAGAGGCGACTAAATTGTTCATCCCCTACCGTTCTTTCCAGTCCCGCAGCAATGGCCATTAAGGTTTTCCCAGTACCGGCCTTTCCCACGAGAGAAACCAATTGTACCTCATCATTCATAAGAGCATCAAAAGCAAATTGCTGCTCTATATTCTTTGGATAAATTCCCCATACACCTTCACGTAAATTGACGAGAGGAACGATTCCATTTTTCTTCTTATCATAGCGCCCAAGAGCGCGACGACGTTCATTGCCAGGAAGCTGCATGATAAAGTATTCATTGGGGCAAATATCTTCGAGCCCAATATCTCTTAGAGGAAGAAACTTTTCTGTTTCAAAGAAATTAATTAGCTCTTCTTCAACCTCAACTGTTCTTTGTCCTTGGTAAAGCTCAAAAGCCGAAACATCTCTTTGTCCGTAGTCCTCAGCAGGAATTCCCAGAACATCGGCCTTAAGTCTAAGGTTGATATCCTTTGTTACCAAAAGAGTATTTTCACCAGCAGCGCTACAACTCAAGGCCGCACCGAGAATAATATTGTCATTGATACTAAGATCAATTGAAGTCTTTTCTCCTAGGGATGCCTTAGTATCCACCGTAAGAAAGAACTTACCTCCATTATCTAGATCGACACCATCGACCAAATGGCCCTTAATCCTGAGGTCATCAATAATCCTTGAAAAGTGACGAGCGTTACGTCCATTTTCATTCTGATCTTTTTTAAAGCGGTCTACCTCTTCGATAACGATAAGGGGAACAACTACTTTATTTTTTCCGAATTTATTAATGGCCTGAGGGTCAAAAAGAATGACGTTAGTGTCGAGAACGAATGTTTTATCCAATAGAATCCTCCATGATAAGAAGCTTTGATACGATTACAAAACTTCCCTACCAAAATTGTAGAAAATTAAATACCGAATGCAAAGAAATAGGCCCTTTATAATCAAGCTTTTATGAAGTCTTTCACTAAAGCGGAGATATTTGCACGCTGCCCAAAATTCAAATTCCCTTTTAAAATAGAAAGGACGAAGGTTTAGCTAATAACTAACTTTTTTAATCAACTTTATAAAGAGACCTATTGAATAAACTTTTAGGACCCCTCATTCTCTGCATATGTTTTGCTTGCGCTGAAGTACGTGCCGAATTTAGTTATCTGCGCAGAAGTCCTGAAGCCCTCTTAATGGGAGATGCTTACACTGCTGTTGCCGATGATGAAAATACTCTCTTTTATAACCCTGCGGCACTGGGAAGAAATCGCGGTGTTCATATTGTTCCTCTAAAAGTTAATGTCACTGTACCCGATGTTCTCGATAAAGAGATCAGCCTAGACAACCCTAGCGTAGGTCTTTCTGATCGCTTTCAAAATTTCCCTAGCGATCCAGAAGGAATTGCTGATCGCGTGCTGGGCTATCCTCTTTATATGGAAGTGGCGGCCGCCCCAGCGCTGAAGCTCTTAAATTTTGGTTTTAACTTCTTTGCCGTATCTAAAACGAGTATGGATCTGCAAAATGCCATTCACCCGGTACTCAATGTGGACTATCGCCTCGACCGAGGCTTTATCACAGGTTATGCCTTTAACTTCGGCAATGGAGGCAGTGGAAGAAACCCCTCTGGTCACAGAAGCTCGCTGGGCATAGGCTTTAAAACGATGAACCGTCAGGGTCTCTCTAATACATTCGATCTCTTTGGGACAGAGCTTTTGGATGCCATTCAAAATTCTGATGACTATAGCTCCATTCGAAAGAATCTTGGTTACTCAAAGGGATCGGGATATGGATTTGATCTAGGCTTCGAGCATAACCTCTTTATGGGTCCAACCCATATGACCTTTGGAGTCTCTTGGCTCGATATCGGAGATACTACCTTCTCTAAAGAGGAAGGAGATTATGCG
>JBFHGF010000517.1:0-2220 GCA_041583335.1 Bacteriovoracaceae bacterium | reverse complement strand
TCATTCAACTTTCTTATTCTAGCGATTACGGGAGTTATTTTGGTTTGGAAGGATGAAATTGAGGGCAAGGCCCCTCAGCTGCAAAGTTCAGAAAAACAAATTGAGCTTACAGAATCCTACGCTCTGGTTTCAGAATTCATACAAAATAAGTTTCCAAAAAAGAAAATCTTATCCATTTTTAAAGATGACAATGGCCTTATACAGACAAGATTAGGAGAAGCTGATCAGTTTAAATTTAAAGGCGCTCAGAAAGAGGTTTTCTTTCCTAGTGGTGCTCCCTATGTAAAAGAAGGAGTAGCTGATGCAATAAAAGAAGAAAGCTGGACGGACTGGGTTTTAAAGCTACATCGCCAACTTCTTCTCGGTGGACTTGGTAAATACCTCTTGGCCTTAATCAGTTTGTTCTTTATTTTTATTTTGATCTCTGGGGCGCTGATCATTCCTTATTTTAAAGGTCTGAAAGATAAAGAAGGGATGCGCTTTTCGATTAGCCGACTCCATCAAAAAATTGGAGCCCTTTCTTTTTCATGGCTTATCTTAATTACTTTTACCGGACTCTTTCTCGCGCTTAACAGTGTCCTCATCGGTTTATTCCTTAAGGGAAATCTGGCTGAGCAAAGGGTCCATTATGAAAACGCAAGTGAAGTTGTGAACTATGATTTGAAGGCAATCGTAGAAAGGGCCAAAGAGGAAGCTTCTGATTACGAAATAGACTTTATCGCTTTTCCCGATACTGAATTCTCTCTCCCTGGTACTTATGCGATTCTTTTAAAGAAAGAAAGAGATCAGAAAATAGCCTTCATCAAAAGTAATTCCCAGTTGGATGTGAAAATTATTGAACTCCCTTGGTATCTAAAGGCGCTCGTTATTTCTGAACCCCTTCACTTTGGAAATTATGGGGGAGTAGGATTGAAAATATTCTGGACACTTTTTGCCCTTATGGCCGCAGTAATTCCTTTTACAGGGTTCACTAATTATTATTATCGCAAATTGAAAAAGAGGAGGGCCACTCATGTCTGAAGTTAAGCATGGCCTCACTCTGGCGCAGAAGTTATCTCTTAGGCCATTTCTCAATTCGATGCTTAGAGACTTTCCTGAACATAGTGGAATTGAACTCTCTAAAGACCTGTTGGTCTTAACTTGGGAAAAAGAAAGGGCCATAATTCCGATCTCCTTCTATTCGAGCTTAGGTTTTCATCGTTATGATTTGGCTCAGATATCCTCTTTCTCATCCGTTATTGAAATCATCACCCATATTTTTGGAAGTGATTCTCAATTCTATGATCAAGTGATGAAAAGTGCTGAGGAAATCGACAATATCCTCTCTCAGGATAAGGGCACGATTCATAACTTTCTAGACTCTGAGCAGTCATTATCTTTGGGACATCCCTTTCATCCCTTTCCCAAGCTGAAGGGGAATATATCACAAGAAGATATTCTCAAGTATTCACCTGAATATAGAAATGGATTTAAATTAAAATGGGCCAAGGTCTCAACTGAGGAGTTAGAACTTACCGAAATGGGGATTCTTTTGAGCTTAGGAGATCTTCGAGACTTTGACCTTAAAGAAAGAGGACCGTGGATACCAATCCATCCTCTACAGCTTGGAACGTTAAATTATAAATTTGAAGAGGTAAGAGAAGGGCTTCATGATTGGTATGCCTGCTCTTCGATGCGCACCCTATATTGTGAGAGTGCACCTTGTTTTTTAAAGTTCTCACTGCCTGTGAAACTTACCAATTCGATTCGTATCTTGAATGGTAATGATTTAAAGCGCTCAAATGTAATTAACCAAGTTTTTGAAGGGAATAATTTATCTTCTTTCTTTGAGAAGTATCCAAATTTTTCTGTTCAATTAGAAAGTACTTTTGGGGGAATTAAGAAAGAGGGGAAACTGGTTGATGAGAGTATATTCCAACTAAGAAGTCCCCTCAAAGGGAATACCTCTTCAACCTATCTCCTTGCTAGTCTATGTGAGGATAATCGTTTATCACAATTGGCGCTATCCGGTGATTGGGATGAGCAGTTCTCTGAAATTTATAAGTTAAAAGCATGGTTTTCAGATTTTCTTGCACAGGCGATTCGACCTATTCTTGCTTTGAGTTTTGAAGAAGGTGTACTGCTTGGAGCACATCTACAAAATATTATTTTAAGTTTTTCACAGGGGCGTGTTGTTTCTTGTGAATATCGTGATTGTCAGGGAACTGGGCTTTCTGAATA
>JBFHGF010000516.1:0-2222 GCA_041583335.1 Bacteriovoracaceae bacterium | reverse complement strand
ATGAGACGCTTCTTACTCCAAGGAAAAATGCCTCCCAAAGATGCCCTTCGCATTGAAGAGATGATCAACTACTTCCCCTACGACTACGATGTGGATTTTAAAGACCATCCGGTGGCCATTAAGGTCGATCAGGCACAGAGTGTGTGGAATAAAGATCGTAAGATCGTGAGGGTGGCCATGAAGTCGGCCAGTCCTTCCCATTTAACTCAAGCGCCTAAGAACTTAGTCTTCTTGATGGACGTTTCAGGCTCAATGCATTCCCCTAAGAAACTTCCTCTCTTAAAGGAATCGATGAAGCTTCTGCTGCGCAAGCTTAAGAAGACCGATACCATCTCTCTTGTGGTCTATGCTGGTGCGGCCGGTGTGGTTTTAGAGCCTACTGAAGTGCGTGAAAAGGTCAAAATCCTTCAGGCCCTTGATGCCCTTAGAGCGGGAGGTTCGACTAACGGTGGCGCAGGAATTAACGCCGCCTATAAAATGGCCAAACTCGGTTTTGTAAAAGATGGAGTTAATCGTGTGATCTTGGCCACAGATGGTGACTTCAATGTTGGAGCTTCTTCGCGAAGTGCGCTATTGGACTTAATTGAAGAAAAGGCGAAGCAAGATATTTTCCTCACTGTTGTAGGGTTGGGCATGGGCAATTATCAGGACGCCACTTTGGAGGAGATTTCAAATCGAGGCAATGGCAACTACGCTTATATTGATTCCCTACAAGAGGCCAATAAGCTCTTCAATATTGACCTGGAAAAGAACCTTACCACTGTGGCCAAAGATGTAAAGGTACAGGTGGAGTTCAATCCCCACTTGGTTAAGGCCTATCGTTTAATTGGCTACGAAAATAGAATGCTGAAGGCCCAAGACTTCAATGATGACAAGAAGGATGCGGGAGAAATGGGAGCAGGGCACACGGTCACGGCCCTCTACGAAGTGGTTCCGGTGGGTGCAAAGTTTGATGATGGAGTAAAAGTTGATAAACTTAAATATGCAACTCAGTCAAAGGTGAAGGACACTAAAGCTTTTAAAGATGAGCTACTTACAGTTAAGGTTCGCTACAAGGCCCCCACTGGTTCAAAGAGTACTAAGTTTGAAGTCCCTCTTAAGAATGAAGTGATCGCTTTCAAAAAGGCCGATTCTGAATTTAAATTTGCCACGGCCGTCGCTACATTTGGTCTAAAACTCAGAGGAGATAAGTTGGCCCAAGACTTTAGTTATCGCGACCTCGAAGCCATGGCCAAAGAGGCCAAGGGAGATGATCCCTATGACTTTAGAAGTGAGTTCGTGGAAATGGTAGACCTCGCTTCTCAAATCGATAAATAAGTCCCTATGCATAAGTTAGGACGG
Organism: Bacteriovoracaceae bacterium; assembly: GCA_041583335.1. Taxonomy (GTDB): domain Bacteria; phylum Bdellovibrionota; class Bacteriovoracia; order Bacteriovoracales; family Bacteriovoracaceae. The sequence goes on along the minus strand of JBFHGF010000516.1, from coordinate 881 downwards.
TCAAACCCTTAGGAGTTGACTGTCCTATCTTGCCTCGATTAAGGTCAAATCTCATGCTTAGAATGGAAATGAACTCATGGTTTATCAGAATCGAATCTATTTAGATTACAACGCTACTGCCCCCGTACTTCCCGAAGTTTTGGAAGAAGTTAAAGGTGGCCTTTGGCCTATGGGCAATCCCTCTAGTGTTCATACCTGTGGCAAGAAAGCAAAGAGAAAGGTGAGTGAAGTTCGAAGCTTCCTCTATGATTTCTTCTCTCTAAAAGAGCGAGATTTTGATCTCTTCTTTCACTCTGGGGCCACGGAAGGAATTAATACCATCGTAAAATCAGAGGCGCTAAAGTCCTTCGGTGAAGGAAGAGAATTTCTCTTTCTCTACGGCGTGTGCGATCACAGTTGCGTGGTCAATCAAGTGGGATTTCTAGAGCGCCTTAAGCATAAGCATCAAGAAGTTGCCGTTAACCCCCAAGGGGAAATGGATCTCGAAGAGTTGGCCAATACCTTGACCCAAGTTAACTTTTCACAGACGAGAGTTCTTCTCAATTGGACTTGGGTTAATAACGAGACAGGGGTGGTTAATCCTTTAGATAAAGTGGCCTCCTTAAAAAAACAATTTCCTAAATTGGTCGTTCATGTCGATGCTGTTCAGGCCATTGGTAAAATCAATGAAGCCGCTCTTTTGCTACCAAGTTTGGATGCCTATACTTTTAGTGGCCATAAATTCGGTGCCCTCAAGGGTATTGGTTTCTCTTTTGTAAGAGAAGGTCTTTTAGAGGCCCTTATGAATGGCGGAGGCCAGCAAGGAAAGCTGCGCTCAGGAACGGAGAATACTTGGGGTATCTATTCTCTACGTCCCGCTTTAGAGGTGATGAAAGAGCGCT
>JBFHGF010000515.1:0-2222 GCA_041583335.1 Bacteriovoracaceae bacterium | reverse complement strand
GTTAAAGTGGTCACGCTATGACTTCTCTCAAATTCCTTTTGACGATATTGTATCCCTGGGACAACGCACTCTTCTCTATCGAGACCTCTTCAATGTTTCATGGTTACTTGGACGCTACTGTAATTATAAGTGCAGTTACTGTTGGCCCTATGCGCGCTCCGATGAAAGGGATCATCGCCCTCTTGAAGTTCTTATCCACACGATGGATAAAATTAAAACTCAGGCCAGAAGAAATGGATTCAAAAGTTTTCACTTTTCTTTTTCTGGGGGAGAGCCCACTGTTCACCCTGGCTTCCTCGATTTACTGCGCTACTATAGTGAAGATCCACAAGCTCCTCTCTATCAGTCTACCCATATGACAACGAACCTGTCTCGTCATCAGGGATGGTTTGAACAATATGTGGCGGCCACAAAGAGTCTGCATCGGGTAAGCATCACGGCCTCGTGGCACCGGGAGATGGCCAATAAAGTCGACTTTCGCGACAAGATCCTCTTTCTTCAGGAGAATGATATACACGTTACCATCAATATGGTGATGGTTCCTGAAATGTATGAAGACTATTATGAAGAGGCCCTCTTCTTTCATGAGGCGGGAATTAATGTGACCCTTAAACCACAATCCGATCCCACCGCTTCCCGTGTAGTTGAAGGGTATACTCAAGATCAATTGGATCGCCTCCACAATGGAATGCCTCAGCGTGACTACACAAAGAATCGTTTGCAGCTTAAACAAAGAAAGTCTCTGCGCCCTGCTATGCCGGAGCACTTTATCTTACCCAAAATTAAAATCGAAGGCGATGGAGAGATCGCTCAAAATATGCAAGTTGAGCTCGTCGATTCTACTGGCAAAATTTGGTATATGGATCAGGCCGAGCGCTTTAATGCTTTCAACTTTAATCAATTTAAGGGCTGGGATTGCCGAGCGGGCTTTCAGGGGATTGTGATTCGTGAACCTGGCGGTGAAGTGAAGCGCAGCTATTCTTGCCACGACCAACCCTTGGGTACCATTGACGAAGGCTTTGAGATCTTTGATCGTCCCATGCCTTGCATGACTCCGAGCTGTGTTTCAAGCGTGGACTCCAAAATTCCAAAGAGTCGAAAAGTCTAGAGATATGAAAAATAAGAACCTCTTTCTCTTTTGTACTTCAGAAGACTCCCTTTTTGAGGAGGCCTGTGAACTTGGTTTTGCTCGTTCGAAAAAACAGGGCATCGATTGGCAGAGGCAGCGAGACAAAATTGACCACTATGGTTTCTCAAAGGTCTTAATGCTGTGGCCAAGATCAAAGAGAGATGAATTAGCCTTAGATATGGTGAAGGATTTAGACGTGACTGTGGTGAGTACACCTTCAAGCTTTCTCAATCACAAAATTCCAAACAATCATCAAACCTTGCTCTTAGTAAAGAGTGCAGAGGAGTTGAGTTTAATTTTAGAGCGGCCTGAGTCTTTTGCAGGTACAGATCTTCTTATCATGGGGGATCAGTCTTTTCGGCCCAAGGCCCAAGTATTGAAGGGCCTTCCTTCAGAGCTTCTTTCGCAGCTCTTCTTTTATTTCTCCCTTAAGGAGAGTCTATTTGATGGGCGCTTAAGTACTCGTCAGATCAAAAACTATGCTGAGCACTTACATGAATATGACTTGGAGATGCGCCCTTATCCGGGACTGCTCTACTATGAAAAGCGTGCGCCCTTTGATCTTGAATTCTATCCGCTCTTACAACCACGCTATCAATGCCGGCAAGGTGAAGTCACGGATAGCATTATCATTCCTGTCTTTAATCAACACGCTGAACTCGGCGATACCCTGAAGGCGCTGGCCTCACAGTCACACGAAGATCGCTATGAAGTCATCATTGTCGATGATGGCAGCTATGATGAACTCCCTCACTACATAGAACTATACCTGGAGGCCTTTAAGGGCAATGATCAAATAGACTACCTCTATCTGCGCCATCCTCGTGTATATCCCCGCAGAATGGGTGACTTCCGTTTTCGTGCGGGAATTTCACGCAACCTTGGCCTGAGCTTTGCTCGCGGACAAAATATCCACTTTATCGATGCCGATATTCTAGTCTCTCCCGATTATCTAAAACATATCGGCCGTGATTTAGACACTAAACAAGTCGTGCAATCGCGTCGCTATGACCTCACAACCAAAGGCCAGGGGCCAAGCATTCGACGTTGGCAAGATGTGCAGTGGGAGCGCGATATTGATTTAAAGGACAAT
>JBFHGF010000514.1:0-2251 GCA_041583335.1 Bacteriovoracaceae bacterium | reverse complement strand
TGGTAACCAGTATTGATCTCAATGTAATGAGTGTTATCAATTATGCGATTGATGTGCTTAAAGTTGAGCACGTTGTGATTTGTGGTCACTATGGTTGTGGTGGTGTTAAGGCCGCTATGGAAAGTGCTGATCTTGGAATTCTTAATCCTTGGCTAAGAAATATCCGCGACGTCTATCGCCTCCACCGTGTAGAGCTCAATGCTATAACAGATGAGGCCAAACGTTATAACCGCCTCATTGAACTTAATGTTCAAGAGCAATGTGTGAATGCCACCAAGACGGCGGCCGTTCAAAAGGCATCTCGTGAGCGCAATTTAAAGGTACACGGTTGGGTGTTTGACCTAAGCAATGGTTATATTAAAGATCTGGATATTGACTTTGATAAGATCCTCGAAAATATTCGAGAAATTTATCATCTGGATTAATATTCATAGGTTACTTCATATCATGAATCTCTAATTTCATGTTATAGACCCAAAAATCCTTTATAATGGAGCTTAGGGGGGATTGAAATGAGGATTTGTGTCACCGGGGCCACGGGTTTTATAGGGCGCCATTTTCTCAAGCACGTAGAAGATCGCAATGATATTGAGATCACGGCCCTTAGTCGTAAAATTACAGACCAACTCGATGGCGCAAAAAAGGGAAATGTCACTTGGAGAAGCTGTGATGGCTTCTCTATGATTGAAGCTGAGAAAGTCACACAAAATACAGATATCCTCATTTATCTTATCCACTCCATGGTCCCCACCGTTTCTCTATCCCAGGGAAGCTTTCAAGACTATGACCTTTATTTGGCCGACAACTTTGCCCGAGCCTGTGCGAAGAATGGCGTAAAGAAAATTATCTATATAAGTGGTCTGATTCCTGAAGAAATTGATCGTCGTGACCTGTCTGAACATCTAAAGAGTCGCAGTGAGGTCGAGTCGACACTTGGTCAATATGGTGTAAGTGTCACCACATTACGGGCCGGTCTGATTATAGGCAAGGGAGGAAGTAGCTTTAAAATTCTTGAGCGCTTAGTTAATCGTCTTCCTGTTTTTATTTGTCCTCCTTGGATGAACTCTCAATGTCAGCCTATCGACTTACAAGATGTTCTCATCTCTATGGATTATTGTTTGGATCATATTGATCACCTTAGGGCGGTGTATGATATTGGTGGGCCTGATATTTTCAGTTATAAGCAAATGCTTCTAGAAACATCACGTGCCCTAGGAAAGAAGCGCTATGCTTTCTCCATTCCCTTCTTTAGTCCCCGTTATTCACGATTTTGGGTTTCCATGGTCACTGGAAGTCCTTCTCATCTTGTATATCCTCTAGTGGGTTCATTAAAGCATAATATGGTGGTTCGTCCGGCCTACCAACTTAAGCTTGAAAATCATGAATATCGAAGCTTTGTAGCATCAATTCAGCAAAGTCGAGCTCAAATTTCAGAGGGGTGGATATGGAGGATTGCCGACTATAAACTCGAAATTAATATCCCAATTTTGAAAAATGTCTCTTCTTTACAAAGAATTTATTATCGTAAAGAAAAGACGGCCTTAGAGTTATCGCAAATCTATTTTTATTGGCTCCCTCGTTTTTTTAGACCTTTCATCTTGGTGGAAAATAAAGGTCCTCATGTTTACTTTAAGGCCTTAGGTATTACTTTGTTAGAGCTTTGCAAGAGTGAAAAGAGAGGGGATGAGAACCGAGTGATTTATTATGTCGTTGCCGGAGCTTTGGCCTCTCGCCATACCTTCAATGGTCGACTTGAGTTTCGTTGGATGCCGGCCCAAAAGTGTTTCTTGATCGCTCTTCTCGATTTTCGTCCCGCCCTACCTTGGGTGATCTATAAATTCTCTCAGGCGATTATTCACCTCTTTGTGATGAATCGATTCTCAGATTATTTGAAAAGGAAAAATCATTAGGATATACGATACTTGTTGCGGGGGAAGTTAATTGTAATAGTAGTCTCTCCTACAAAGTCATTGAGTTCTTGGGCCTCTATGGAATCAAAGGTAGATTTTAATCCATGAATTTTGAGGTAATTATTGGCAATTAAAGTACCAAGCCCCGTACTCTTCTCATTGTGAGTACCTTCCCTCTTTGTTGGTGAAGATGAGCTATTGAGTTTTTGAACATCACCTTCAGGAATTCCGATGCCTTTATCGGTAATTCGAATGAGTAAGGTTTTATCGTCTGTGAGTTCTGTTGAAAGGGTAATATTCATATTTTCTTTCGAGAATTTGATGGCATTAGAGAGGTAGTT
>JBFHGF010000513.1:0-2262 GCA_041583335.1 Bacteriovoracaceae bacterium | reverse complement strand
CATTCCCAAGCTTTTCTTAGGAATACAAGGAGAGTGGTTTCGCTATAAGAAATTGTCAGGGGAGCTTGAGGCCCGTTTGGGGGCAAACCTAGGGAAGACCTCTGGAGACATGGAAGTGGGAACAGGCTTGCTTTATGGCATGAATGTTGGTCTTCGCTATTGGCCTAGTAAGAGTTGGTTCCTCATCGGACACCTTTTTGCAGAAGGAGAAAACTATACGGTGACAGGAAGTGATTTTGTATACGAATATGATGCCACACGCCTCTCAACAGGATTGACCCTGGGACTGGGCAGTTACTTCTAGAAATTGATATTGATGGTGCTGCCATCGAGCTCTTCAATATCTTTTTGATCGATCATTATATTATCGTTGAGGGGTGTGATTTCACCCCTCTTTTTGAGCTCGTCGATGTCAAAACTTTTGCCAAGCGTGGCGTCTTCTCGAGTTAAGGTCTTTCCCATATTGTCCCATTCAAAGAGTTTGGAATTTAACCAGCAATGAACGCCTTCTTCCTTGCGGCATCCTTCTGCCGCTGTTTCACGCAACCTTTCTTGATTGCCTTCTTTTAAGGAGACAAAAGTATCCATAAGGATCAGTTCGTAGGGGAGCTTATTTTTAAATTTATATTCTAAGACATTAATAAGTTCGCGAGATTTTTTTATATTGCCTTTGCGAATATTGAGAGCTGTCTCTAAGGCCTCTTTCTTACGCACATCTTCTATTTCAACCGAGCGCTCAAGCATTCTGAGCCCTTCATCCCATTGTCCAAGTAGATACGCCAGTGGGATTCCGCGCTCTAGAGCATTCTTCGAATTTTGCTTCTTATTGAGCGCCAATTTAAAATGCCCAAAGGCAAGTTCTAATTTATTCTTGGCCAAGTTGATATTGCCCCTAATATTATCAGTGTTGGGTGTCTCAATATCTTCTATGAATTCTTCGGCCTTTTCCAAGTCACCCATTCGATAATAGGCAAATCCAATCAGTTCTCTAATTTCCTTTGATTGATAGGCCGATGGGGGAAGCCCGGAGATCTTGTTGACGATAACATCTTCTTTGTTAATAAATAGGGCCAACTTCATCCAGATTTTAATATACTCATTATTACTAATGGACTGTCTGAGTTGATTAATGAGCGTTCCTTGCAGGAGTTCCTTGTTACGCTCTTTAATATTAGACACTTGCTTTAACCAGAAATGATTATTGGAAGCATTTCCTATCGTCGCATTTTGACAACTTCCCATTTCTCCTTTGAACTTCTCTATATCATCTAAGGCGATAAGGTTGATCAGCCTTAATAAACAAATTTGTCGGTAATACTGAAGAATATTGTATTGATTGGAGCTAATTAAATCATATGAAGTTTGATAATCACCTTCGATGAAGTAGACGATAGAGAGGTAGCGGTTTTTTAGTAACGTAAGCTCTGATCTGCGGGTATTAATTTTTGAGAGAAAGAAGCGGGCAAGTTCTAGGTCCCCGTTAATAATGGCCATCTTTGCTTCTTTCAGGGCAAAAATATCCTGAGACTTAGCTTTATATTCTTGTTGAATTTGATAGCGCTCAACTTCTTCTTTTCCATAATAAGACCAGTCTTTCTTTATCTCGCCACTATTGATGGTCTCAAGTTCACGCCCCATAGTTGTAGAGCTACGACTAAATCCACTGGTTTCTTGTTCGTAAGAAATTGCCTCCGTATTGCGGAAGGTGCCACTGATCACGATAAGTGAAATAACTCCCAAGCGAATGAGGTAAAAAGTGCCAGCACTAAGTTGTCTTCTTTTCATGCCTACTATTTCGGTTGATGGAACCGATAATTTGATTACAGCTGTAAAAAGAAAAGAGGTTTTACATTATGAGGCAAATTATTCCTCCATTCTTCTTAAAGGTCCTAGGGATAGTACTTATCTCTCTTATTCCTCTTCATTGTGTCTATGCCCTCGTTCCTCTTGAGAGCTTACTTCTTGGAAACTTTAGCGACAGCTATGAAGTCGAAATTACTGATCCTCTTTATTATATTTTTAGGGATATTGAACGCGAAAAAAGTACTCTTGATAAGAAGGCCATTGATAGAGAGAAATTACTCAAATTTGTGCTCTATAGAGGCCTCATTGATGAAGGGCATAACCTCAATAATAAATGTAAGACCAGGCCTTCCCTTGAGTTTGCTACCCGTAATGAATTAAGTAATGCCAAGAGGGTTTATCTTGCGACACTACAGTTCCTTGTATTGGATCTAAGTACCGAGTATATGGCCCGCTATG
>JBFHGF010000512.1:0-2263 GCA_041583335.1 Bacteriovoracaceae bacterium | reverse complement strand
CTTCTTCTAGTTTCTGATCAAAGTTCCAACCTTGATCAGCTCCTTCTTTCTGCGCATAACACTCGGCCTTGGTTTGAAATAATCCCCCAACGGCATGATTATAAGAACGACGACAAGAAATATCGAGTTTATCAAGAGTATTCATATCTCCATTATCATGAGTAACGGTTTCAACTCCACTGATATAGAGGGCCTCAAAAAGATCTTTCGCCTCTTCACCTGTAACGACATGATCAACGGCCAATACACTTGAGCATAGAATTAGTGAGCTCATCACAACACATGTTTTCATAGATTTCCCCTTTAAATTGATAGGGCGCCAATTTATTCCTATTTCAAAAAATTATGTAGAGAAAACGATCAAACCTGAAATATTTACCTTTTGCTTGGCCACCAAGGACCTATGCGACCTTTGCCTAGAGTACAAGATTGAAAATATAGCCTAAGCAGATAATGGAGAGAGCGACCGTTGTAAAATAGATGCCGATCAGCTTTAGCTTCATTACTTTTTTTAGAAGCATGGCCTCGGGCAGTGAGAGACCTACGACTGACATCATAAAGGCCATTGCTGTTCCCAGAGGAATGCCTTTGGCCACTAAACTCTGAATAACAGGAACAACTCCTGAGGCATTTGAATACATAGGAATGGCAAGAATAGTAGATATAGGCACAGCAAAAATATTATCTTTACCCATATATTCTTCAAGATAGCCAGTGGGGACAAAGCCATGAATAATCCCTCCAATCGCAATTCCTCCTAGAACATAAGGAATAATCCTCTTAAAGGTATCGATGGCCTCGGCCTTGATTTCAGGAACTCGTTGTGAAAAAGTACGATGATCTTCGAATTTGGCCATTTCCATTTTCTGCTTAAGCTGTTCCTGCACCCAATCTTCCAGATAGGTTTCAAGACCTAATTGACTCAAGATTAAACCAACAACAGTTCCAACAAAAATTCCCGACAAAGCATAAATAACAGTCACTTTAAGACCAAAAATCCCCAAGAAGAGAAAGAGCGCAACTTCATTAACAAGGGGGGAAGTAATTAAAAAAGAGAGGGTCACCCCAAGAGGGATTCCCCCTTTGAGAAAACCAATAAATAAGGGAATCGATGAACAACTGCAAAATGGAGTGACTGCACCAAGGATTGAGGCCAAGAGGTGCTCTAGTCCATAGAGTTTCTTATTCTCTAGGAACCCCCTTACTTTATCCACGGGAAAGTAGGAATTCACCACGCCCATAAAAGAAATAACAAAGATCACCAAGAAACTGATCTTTAGAGAATCATAGATAAAGAAATGAAGGGCCTGACTCCAGTGATGAGAACTGTCGAGGGCCATCCAATCAAAGACAATAGTATTTGCAATTTGTTCAAACATTCACTATTCCAAAAAAGACTTCACTTCTTCTACTGAATTCACTCGACCTGAAGAGACTACTTTTTCTTCTATCACGAGAGCTGGAGTCTTCATCACATTATACTGAGTAATCTCAAGCATATCTGTAACTTTCTCAACCTCGGCCTGCTTTCCCAATTCACTTAAGGCCTGCCTTACATGTTCCTCAAGAGCAATACACTTCTTACATCCCGAACCCAAAACTTTTATTTTCATATGAACGCCTTTTGCTTAGAAATCAACAAAGGTCACTACCTCTTACCATGATAGGATATACCAACTCCGAAGAAAAAGTATGACCTAAATCACCCCTGATCCGGGACAAATGCCAAAAATTGGACGTTTCATAAAGGCCGGTAGTAAGATAGAAGCTCAAATTAAATTCGAGGATATATATGAAATACTTACTATTAGTCGCCCTCTTCTTCTCTTTCTCCAACGCGAGCTTTGCCAAGATTCATGACTCTTTTATGTGCTATACCCATGTGGATACAGTGGTTCTCTTTGGTATCTTAAAAAAAGAGCCTACCTTGAGAATTAATTACTACCGCTTGGATCAAAATCCAACCACCATTGAACTCAAAGTAAATCGCTACGATCGCTCTGATTACTCACTAGATGCAGTGGGCACATACCAAGGTAGAGATATTATTCATGTACGCTCTCTACACGGAAGTGGCGTGGCCGATATTGACCTCACTTCATTTGCAGGAAGCGAAGATGTGAGCTTTGAAAATGAGGATGTGCTCTGTTATTTTGGAAAATTCGAAGAATAAGATATGAATATCTATGATTTCTCAGAATATAAGCCCCTCATAAAGGCGATCCTCTCAGAGAAAAAAGAGAAGGGTCAGGCCATCACCAAT
>JBFHGF010000511.1:0-2265 GCA_041583335.1 Bacteriovoracaceae bacterium | reverse complement strand
CGTAAACAGTGGGACCACAAACATACATTTTCACTTTGCCTTCTTCGATGGTTTGAAATTTCTCTTTTGTTTTGGACAAGGTGTTATAAACTGTTAATGCCATTTGTTATCCCTTTATGTTTCGAAGCATTATATAAGAAGTGCCAGTATAGCGGAGAATTCTAGGTTTTTGAATCCTTAAAGCGGTTTGAATTCCCCCTTGGTGAGGGTATATTTGTGTCTATGGCCACATGGATGTCGGTAGGAGAGAGATCGTGACCCAAGAATGGATTATTTACCTCGTAATTATTTTAATTTTTCTCATCTTAGTTCTAGTGGGAGTGATTCTCTATTTGGGGATGAAAATCCTTAATTCTCACGGGGCGATTTCCCACAAAGCGCACTCTCTTTCTAAGACGCGAGTTGAAGACTTAAAGCCTGAAAATGCTCCCATGGTTCAGACGAGTGAAGAGGTGAGCTTTAGTGCTGCCGAAGAAGCTTCAATTCACTATTGCCACAATCATCCCTCGGAACATTCGGCCGGAGTATGTGCCATCTGCCAAAATGCTTACTGTGAAGAGTGCATTAAGGAACACGAAGGGCATAGCTTTTGTGAAGCCCATTTTCGCCTCTTTTTATCCCACGAATGGGATGAAATCGACACCATCAAAACGACCCCTGATATTCCCGAGTCTGCACTACCCCTCTACGATTTCAAGCAGAAGCTATGGCAGGAGCGAGAAATTCCTTCGGTCTTATCGACTCATTATAAAATTAATATTGAAGGGGATTTTATAGAGAGCTACGTAAAACTTGTGGTTCGCAAAGAAGAGCTCTCGGATCTTAAAGAACGCTACGATAAACTCAAACAATAAGGTAAGAAAATGGATTACGATTTACTTTTGAAAAACGGTGAAGTCTATGTGGATGGAAAACTTCAGAAAAAAGACGTCTTAGTAAAAGATGGAAAGATAGTGAAAGTTGAAGATTCAATCACACAAGACGCTGCTAAAGTTCTCGATCTCAGTGGACAGCAAGTCTTACCGGGGCTTATTGATTCTCAAGTGCACTTTCGCGATCCAGGTCTAACTCATAAAGAAGATTTAGAAACGGGATCCATGGCCGCGGCCCTTGGGGGAGTATGTACTTTCTTTGAAATGCCCAATACCACTCCCCCGACTACGGATGAAGCGGCCATAAAGGTGAAGGTCGAAAAGGCCAAACGTGTCTCCTATGTGAACTTTGCCTTCTTTATGGGCGCCACTCAAAATAACTTAGAAGAACTTAAGAAGGCCTCGGACCTCGAAGGCTGTTGTGGCATTAAAATCTTTTTGGGAAGTTCAACGGGAAGTCTGTTGCTCTATGAAAGAGAGGCCCTCATCAATGTTTTCAAAAATACCAAGGGAATGATTTCTTGCCACAGTGAAAACGAAGATATGTTGCGCGAAAATATCGCTGTTCGCGATCAGGCCACCAGTGCTCACGATCATCCCAAGTGGAGGAATGTTGAGACGGCCTTAAGTTCGACGAAGCGCTTGATCGGACTGGCCCGTGAGGCCGGACGCAAAGTGCATGTGCTTCATATCACCACTAAAGATGAAATTGATTTTCTAAGAGAGAACAAAGATATTTGTACTGTTGAAGTTCTCCCTCAGCATTTAACCCTCTTTGCTCCCGATTGCTACGACCAACTGGGAACCTATGCTCAGATGAATCCTCCTATTCGCACTAAAGATCATCAGGATGGAATTTGGGCGGGACTTCTCGACGGCACAGTTGATGTGATGGGTAGTGACCATGCCCCTCACACCAGAGAGGAAAAAGATAAGGGCTATCCCCATAGTCCTTCTGGGATGCCAGGGGTGCAAACGATTGTGCCCCTTATGCTCAACCATGTGAATGACGGAAAGCTGAGCTTGAGTCGTTTCATGGAGCTGATGGCCGAACGTCCAGCACAGCTCTGGGGTCTTAATAAAGGAAAGATTGAAGTGGGTAAAGACGCCGACTTCACCATTGTGGATCTTGCCGGTGAGTTTACGATTCGCAATGAAGATCAAGCTTCCAAGTGTGGCTGGACGCCTTTTGACGGTAAGAAGATCACGGGAAAACCCACTCATACTATTGTTGGGGGAGTTGTGGTTATGAAGGATGGGGCCATTGTTGGCCGAGCTGGAAAGCCCGCACTCTAAAAACAAAAAAGGCCCTCTCGCAACGACAAATTATTCTTTGTGGTGGGGAGAGGGCATAGTCGTTTCTTTAATGTGGACCTGAATAAATCAGGTAAAT
>JBFHGF010000510.1:0-2270 GCA_041583335.1 Bacteriovoracaceae bacterium | reverse complement strand
TCGCCGATCCCTAAAAACTAACTTCCACTTTCCCAGAAATAAAATATAATTTAAGAACCTATTAAAAGAAAAACCCAAGGACCATGATGAAATCCACTATCCTCACTAAAAAGGTTCCAGGCTAAATTCAAATTCCCAGTGCAACTTTCTTCTTGTAAAAGATCTCATAAGGTGTTGAGTAGTTCAACACTTTACGAGGTCTAAGGTTAATAGTTCGTTCAATTCTTTCAAAATCAATATCATCTATATCAGTATTTCTCTTAATATATTTTCGAAGCAAACCAATAGTATTTTCGACCGTTCCTCTTTGTTGAGGTGCATGTGGGTCACACCAGAAGATTTTAAATCCAATATCTCCATTCCATCTAAACTCACCACCGTTATCATTAGTTACCGTAAAAGCTCTTTTCCCGGTGCTATCAATGAGTGCTTTCGTTTGTATCGCCACTTCTTTTGCCGTGTGAGTTTTAAGAGGACAAATCTTAACATATCGAGTTTTTCGATCTGTTAAGACGAGTACAGTTTTGCGATCTTTCACATACATCGTATCTCTCTCCCAATCTCCGATCCTTCTTCTCTCATTAGCAATTTTTGGTCTATGCTTTATTCCTATGATCCAATCAGGTTTGGCCTTACGTTGCCTGTATCGACCATAACCTCTCTTCTTGTGCCATTTAAGGCAAGGAAGCATTTCGGGATTATTTCTAACGAAGCGATAGATTGTCTCATGACTAACATTCAAAACTTTTTCTTTCGTCAGTCGACCAGCGACTTGCTCAGGAGACCATCCCTCGCGAAGTCCACTTCTTACCACTTTCTCGATATCTCCTTTAATGACTGTTCTTCTCTTGCAATTTTTATATCTCTTCTTTGCCAACTTTTCAGCCTCTAGAGGAGTGTAAATTGAATTAAAGCTTCGTATGCCCCGTTTAGAATTTCTTTTGATCTCTCTGTAAATCGTTGTTTTATGGAAACCCAACTGCTTAGCTATTTCAGGGATTGATATTTTTGCTTGCAAGTATGCAGAAATCTGGCATCTTTGCTCGTAAGACACCCTTGTGTACATTCTCAAGTGCAACTCCTAGTAATAAGTTTGGCGATTTAATACTTAGGACAAGGGTGTCCTTTTTTCAAATCGCTGGAGTTGCACTGGCAATCATCGGCCAGCCAGCAGACTTATCCTGAAGCAACACATAATATTTTCTATAATTTCACTTCGGTTAGCCTACCTTTAAAACTAAAGGCTCTATGCCCACTATCTGCACAAAAATTCTTAACATTCAAAAACACTAAGACATTACAGTGACCTAGGGAGACTTTTTTTTTTGATTGGTGTAATATCTGTCGTGTAAATGAAGTCGCTAAATGGCCATAATTGGAGTGTGCACCATCCCCGAATTACCCGAGCAATCTTTAACCTCTTTTAAAATCTAACAAAATCAACAAGTTTCTCTCTAAATGGGCTTCTCCACGTTTTCGTCATTTCACTTTTTCTCATTTCATTTCACGATTTTTCACTTCTTTTCATCAAAAAGATCGTGAGAAATCGTATGTACAAGGCAGAACAATGTACCATTGACAGGTATACCCACGTCAGGTATACTCATGTATAACAAGAGGGATTTTGTGGACATTATAAGTTACGGAAACAAGGAAACAGAGAACTTTGACCTAAGTGGAAAAGTAAAGAAGGGATGTAAGTGGGCCAATGTTGAGAAGATTGCCAGAAGAAAGCTAGATATTCTCATTTATGGCCAAAGTGTTGATGATTTTAAGATCCCTCCGAATAATAGATTTAAGTGGCTAAGTGGTGATTTAAAAAGCTTTGCTTCTATTAGAATTAACGACCAATGGAGAATTATCTTCAAGGTCAACAAAAGCAATCAGCTAGAAGAAGTCGAGATTACCGACTACCATTGAGGTGATTTATGAAGAAGAAAACAAGAACACGTAGGCCAACAACTGTAGGTGAAATGCTTAACGAAGAGTTTTTAGCTCCGCTAGGGCTGACTCAAAAAGCCTTTGCCGAGCATCTAGGCCTTGACGTTAAGACTATTAATCGCATCGTGAATGGCAAAACTTCGATAACTCCTGCTCTGGCCTTAAAGATGGCCTCGGCCCTTGGGACAACAGCTGAGTTTTGGATGAATTTGCAAATAGCTAATGATCTTTGGGAGCTTAAAAATGCCAAGATTGATTTGCCTGGTGAAATATCGGCATAGGATAGGGTGTAAAAGTTGCGACTTGATCTGACAGTCCTCCCTTCTCGG
>JBFHGF010000509.1:0-2272 GCA_041583335.1 Bacteriovoracaceae bacterium | reverse complement strand
TGCGAAATTTTATTATTCTAATCCTACTGACTCTTACTACTTCACATTCTCTATTGGCCGCTGATGCCATTTTGTTTCCTAGACCCCTTATCAAGGAAGACCTGTGGCAGTGGTATAAAAATGAGAGTGGTGACTGGCTAGGTAAGAATTTTGGAATTTACGATCTTACTAAAGTCGATGGAAAAATCTACTTTGGAATTGGATCAGATCGCCCAGCAGCTAAAGACGGCGCCATTTTGGCCGAGCTTGGTTCTGAAGGTGAAGACCTCGTGAATAAATCCTATCTTGATGAGCAAGGCTTTGTGGAAATCTTGGCCGTAGATAAAATGCTCTTTTTTCCCGGTGCAGATCCGGCCCTTCCTCGCTTTGGTTGGAGTTCTGGAAATTGGTATCGTGTGAACCTTGCTAGTGAACAACAGGAAGTGGAACTCAAAAGAAACCTACCTTTTGTCGTTCACGGTTGGGGAATGTGGTATGACTCCAATAAAGGTGTCATGTACCACAGCGCCTCAGAAGTGACTTGTGATGTTCTGACTCGTTGGAATGATTGCTATAATGTTGAAGGGGCCGATGGCCATGGGGTTATTTTTTCAAGTACAGACTTTGGAGATAACTGGACTAAACATGCGGCCAAGCAAGAAGGTGTAGGAAATTACAGAACCTATGATATAGAGGGAACTCGCAATGGTCTAATCCTTGCGACTTGGGCAGACTATAGTGAAGTGACTTCAACGACGACTTGTGGACTGACTTATAGCCTTGATGAAGGTAAGAGTTGGACAAGGGTTGCTGGGGTGCAGACCGCTTGCTTGGAGCGATTAACGCTCTATCGCGACGGGGCAAGTACTTGGGATAAAATAATTACCCTAGATCATCGCCATGAAAAATTGGTTATTTTCAATGAGCAAACGAAGGAAGTGGAGTATGTGCAATTGCCTGCGGCTCCTTCTGCGATTAGTCACAAACATCTTCTCTTGCTAGAAAATAATGGCCTTCTCTTTGCTAGTGAAAAGGGAATTTATGGACTCTCTGACCTCAAGTCATGGAAGCCCATTGTGCTCACCGAAGAATTTGGCAATATTAGATCGATGTTCTTTGATGCTAAAGAGAGCGCGCTCTATTTTGCGACTCCTCAGCAAATTTATGAATTAATCCTGATCCTGTAATTGAGGATTATTGACTAAAGTCACCACTGGTCTCTGTGACGATTAACCCCTATACTAGAGTTAAGAAACTATAGGTAAGGGGTTCTTACGTGGATTTGAAGAATAAATTAGATTTAAATGGTCTTCTAAAACTTAATGGTAAAGTTAAGAAGATTTTCTTTTACCGTATTTGTGGTACGGGAATGGGGGCAGCTGCCTGCTTATTAAGAGAGAAAGGATACGAAGTCGAGGGGGCCGACATGAACTTCTATCCCCCTATGTCCACCTACCTCGAAGAAACGAAAATACCCCTCCATAAACTTGATGATCTCGATTGGGATTACTTAAAAAACTTTGATCTCATTGTGGTAGGTAATGTCGTTCCGCGCTTAGGAGAAGACGCCCGTAAAATAGAGTCTCTTGGGACTCCCTTTTGTTCATTTCCTGCCTTAATGGGGGCTTTCATTCTTCATGATCGCAATGTTGTGGGAATTGCTGGGACTCACGGTAAGACCACCACCACTTACTTTATGACTCAGATCTTTGAAAACCTAGGCCAAAAACCGGGCTATTTTATTGGCGGAGTCATAGAAGGAAGACCTTCTTCTCTTTTAGGAGAAGGCAGTTACTTCTTCATTGAATCAGACGAATATGATTCAGCATATTTTGAAAAGATCTCAAAATTTAGAAGCTACTGTTTAAACCATATGATTTTGACTTCTCTTGAGTTTGATCATGCCGATATTTTTGATGGAATTGATGACATTAAAAATGAGTTTAGAGAAGTTCTTAAAGGTTTCAAAGGGCAGGTCGTCTCCAATGTGGATTATAATGCCGTTGAGGATCTTAAAGTTGAATTCGATCAACTTCGCTGGAATCCCTATGGATTGAGGTCTGATTATGGCCCTCGCATCAAAGAGGAGAGCGAAGAAGGAACCATATTCGAAGTTCGCTATAAGAAAGACTGGTTTGAATTTAGAACCAATGTTGTGGGAACGCATAATATTTTGAACATCACTTCTTGTTTGCTCTTTGCTTTGGAAGAAGGCTATGGCGCTCAAGAATTACAATCGGCAATCTCGTCTCTTCAGTTTGTGAAGAGGAGGCAAGAGGTTCGAGGGAAGTAC
>JBFHGF010000508.1:0-2277 GCA_041583335.1 Bacteriovoracaceae bacterium | reverse complement strand
AGGCATTACAAAAGTACTTGTAGAAGCAACAGATCGTTTCTAATCCAAGAGATTGTAGATTAACTTAAGTCCAGAGTCGGTGCCCTTTTGAGTAAGGGTTCCGATTTCATTTTTTCCGTAGTTCACAAAAGGCACAACAGATAGAGATGAGTTGTTGGATAGGCTCCTTTCCACATCAAGCCCTAGAATAGCATTATAACCTTTATCAAGATCAAAGCGATCTTTGGTACTGGGCAGATTGTATTGCCCCATCAATTCCAATGAGAGTTTTGTTTTTTCACGAGCAAAGAAGTTGTAACGTGTCTTCAAGTAAGGAGAGAAAATCTGAAAAGTTCTCATGGCCACTGATGAACTAGCTACTTCTACCGCAAGAGGATTCTGACCCAACTGAAATCCTGCACCGAAGCTTAAGCGATTCCAATGCTTGATCAGTCCCAATGAGAATTGGTAAAAACTTCCTCCATCAGATGAAAGTATTTTTCCCTCAGGAGCTTTAAATTTAATCTTGCGATAGGAAAATCCAAGATCTAAGAAGAGGGAGTCCGACATAGGAAATTCACCACTAGCGACAACTCCATAGATAGGATCGGACTCAAGAGAAGAGGAAAAGTTTGATTGAGTAAGATCATAATTCATCAAAGAAAAAGTTGTGCCAATTCTAAGTTTGGCCGGCGTATATACGACTTCCTCTTCTTTACTCTTTTGCGTACTATCTTTTTCAAGACCAGCTTGCCCAAGCTTTACTACCTGAACTTCTTTAGCCCCTTCTTTTTTAGCAGTCGCTAAATTGGCCTCATTGAAGTCCGCAGAAGACTCCGGAAGTAAAATTGATTGTCCGATATAAATCTTATCGGCATTTTTAAGCTTAGGTTGGTTCTTAGCGAAGACCTTCATTACTGCTCCCTCATTTCCCCAAAGAGGTAATTCGATTTTGCGAGAGAGAACCAATGCTCCAAGCTGATCCCCTGGCCTAACAGTATAGGGAGTCCAAGCGGCAACAGTAGAGAGGGATAACGAAGTCAATGTCGATAAAATTATTAGATTTTTCATGGGCGCAATAGAGAGCGCAGGTAGTCAAATAACAATAGAGTTATGTAAAATCTACGCCTTACGAAATAGGCCAAGCTATTGATATTTCATACTTATTTGCAAAATTGAGCTTCCGGACGTAACTCACAGACTACGGCCTTCATATCATCCACTTCCTTGCGAAGTTGCAGATTTTCCTCTTTGAGTGAGGCCATTTCACGTTTGATAGCGTTCATTTCTTGCTCAGTTTGCCCCTGCATCGCCTTTTGCATTTCTCTATTCTTTTGGATGTCGGTATAGAACTCTTTAAAGGCCTCCACCAAAATACTGGTTATATTGGCGTACTCGACAGACTTGTAACCTTCAGCGTCGGTATTAACGAGCTCCGGTGCAACTCGTTCTACATCTTGGGCAATAAAACCATAATGAGTTCGATCATCAAGACCTTTGTTGGGAAATTCATCTTCTCTCCACTTAAAGGTCACCCCTTCAAGGGCCAATGCTTTTTCGACAGGAGTTTCTACTGAAGCTATTTCTCTCTTTAATCTTCTATCCGAAGTATTGGTCCAAGACGTTCCCGCTGCCGTACCGTTTACATGAAGTTTATAAGAAGGACCAGTTGTACCAATCCCCACATTTCCCCCATTGGCGACATACATTTGTGCACCTGTTCCATTAGCGGCTAAGTTAAGCCCAGGTACTCCTGAGCCCGTCGCCCAAACCCTACCCACTTGTGTTCCATCACTAATTTCAAAAATCAGATCCCCTGGATCATTGGCATCATCTCTTAACAAGAGATTAGATCCTCCGTAAATCATAGTAGAGCCGACCACTTGAAGCTTCGCCGTTGGTGTCTCTATTCCAATTCCTACATTGCCAGCGGTATCGATCACCATTTTAGGAGAACCTTCATCCATCACTCTGAATTTCTCTTGGTAAATATCAATAGACCAAGCTCCCGGTTGATTATCGGACTGAGTAACGGCATAACCTAAATTAATCTGGGCTCCCTCATCTCCACTTCCTGTCCCCCAAATATTTAAGGTGGACCCGCGAAGACGAGCAACACCATCGACATCCAAGCGAACCTCAGGGTCTAATACCCCTAGCCCAATATTTCCCGCTCCAGAAATGCTCATGGCCACTTCAGGAATATTATCAGAACCCGTATTTACAAAGTACATACCGTCATCGGGATCTGTATTATTAGAGTCCTGATTTTCAAAAATAATGGCACTATTATCTCCT
>JBFHGF010000507.1:0-2308 GCA_041583335.1 Bacteriovoracaceae bacterium | reverse complement strand
TAAAGTGTGTAAGTAAAGTTATTCTGATTTTTTCGGAGCCCTTTTCTAGCTCAAGAAAAAAATTGGAAATAACTTTACTTACACACTTTATGGGATACTGCTATTTACCTTTAGGATTCTTAGAATAATCAATATTATTCTTATTCCAATTTTTATTGCTTTCTATACAATTATTCAACAATTCTATTTCAAGCACTAACTCTCTAATTCGTTCCTCTTTATAATTTTCAATAAGGGTAATACGTTTATTCAACTGCATTGATTTCAATTCATTTAATCTTCTAATTTTATAATCAATCGAGCTCTTAAGCGTCGAATTATACGAAGTAAATGAGCATCCTTTTCTCTTCTTTTTCTTTTTCTTAATCAACGGTAACTCTTCTGTAAAATAATATTGATAAATATCATTAAGCTCATTTATGATTCTATCTTTTAATGAGTTAAACATTGCATGATCATCTAAGCACTCAATTACATCAGGAACAATTTCTATTAATTCTTTAAATAAAATATCAGATTCTTCTAAGAATTCAATTAAAGTATCAGATTGATTGATTTTTGTTCTCAATTGACAAATAAGGTCATTCTTATTTCGTTTGTCTTCTATTGCTTTCTTAAGGTTAGTGTTTTTAAGTTTTTTCATATTAACCTGATATAATTAATAAAACCTATGGAGTAAATAACCACGTAACTAAAGAATTAGAAAGAATTCAACATTATCTATTTGTTCGTTTTTAGCCTTGCCTATTTATGTTGATTGAAATATGCCTGAAATTCAACAAAGCAGTTTCTAACCAACCATGCCATTAATAAAGACCTCTACAAATTCTTTCATTCTATTGAGTATACGAACGCCTATTTCTCTTGCTTTTAGGATGCTTGGTCTGTGGTCTAAACATTTAAAAACATCATCGCGAATGGGTTCTTGTCCGCTATAGATATAGGTGTCGATTAAGGATTTAAACTGTGCTTTATCTAAACTTTCTTCTTCGCAAATTTTACTCAAAGCCATTACTTTTTGGTCTTGCCAATATTGATCAAACTCCTCCTCTATCTTATCTACATCAAGGATAGTCGGCAAATTCTCTTCAATAAATTTTTCGATGAGTTCTCGTTTGCTACGCAGCATCACATCGCCACCTAGTAAGTCGATAATGGCTTTTTTCTGAGCTTTGGCACTCGTAGGATCGCTAATTCTTAACTTAGCCAATAACTTGATGATATAGGCTACATTTACACGATCTCGGTGTATCAATTCCAATTCAAAATCGATATCGTCTAGAATGGATACCTTTTCTTTTTGCGCTTCCCTTTTTACTTTCTCGTATAAATCGAGGTACTTGCCTTTGTAATTTTCGTACTCTTGTTCATTTAGTGGTAAATCTTCCCAATCGAAATCGGTATAAGATTGTAAAACATTAAGATTACGCATCAGCTTTCTGAAGGCTTGTACAAAAGCAGCTTCATCTTCTTCGCTTTCTAAATCGTTTACACTTTCATAACTAGGCGCTATCTCCTTCAGGTTTTTAAAGGCTTCATCAAACTTCTTAGCGATATCCTCATATTCGGGCATAACAACAACTTCGATGGCCTCTTTATTCGAAAACAAGGTGATGGCATCGTCAGTTGCTTTTTTCAGGTTGCGGAAACACAATATATTGCCTTGCGACTTCTGCTCTCCTAAAATACGATTGGTACGCGAGAAGGCTTGTATTAAGCCGTGTTGCTTTAAGTTCTTATCTACATACAAGGTGTTAACCTTTTTGGCATCAAAACCAGTTAACATCATACCCACTACAATAACGATATCTAATCTATCTTTTTCATCGTTAAACGTATTTTTCTCTCTGTCCTTAAAACGCTTACTAATGTCTTTAAAATAGCCTTCAAAAAGCCTACTGTCCTTAGTGGTATAGTTGGTATTATACATTTTGTTGTAATCACCAACAAATCCTTCTAGCTTATCTCTTGTATGACTCGATTGATAAACAACCTGTGCCTCGGCGGCCATACTTCCATTACGCTCAACAGTTCGAGATAATGCATCGCCAGGCAAATAATCCTGAGCATCTTCATCATCCTCGTTGGCTCCGAAAGTAAAAATTGTAGCAATTCGTAAATCGTGCTCTCCAGCCAATTTCTTTTGTTGGAACAGCTCATAATAGGCAATGGCTGCATCTATATCACTAACTGCGAAAATGGCCGAGTAATCTTTACTAAAGGTTTTCCTGTTGTGATTGGCAATAATATAATTGGCTACACTTTCCAGATATTTAGAATCTTCAAAGACTTCTTTCTTATCGATATC
>JBFHGF010000506.1:0-2325 GCA_041583335.1 Bacteriovoracaceae bacterium | reverse complement strand
TCTTATACTTTTAGTTCCGATCTCGATAGCGGTTTCTATTCGGATAGTGCCGACACTATTAAAGTGAGTGTGGGAGCAACGAATATATTTGATTTCACCTCTACAGGTATCTCTTCTCCCACAACATTGGGGCCTTTGATCACCACGGCCGCGGGAAGTAATAGCAACCCCACTTACAGTTTTGCGGGTGATCCCGATACTGGTTGGTACAGCCCCTTGGCCAATAATCTGGCCGCTTCCGTTGGGGGCAATGACGTGGTTCGCATTACGGATTATCGCTATGTGGGAATTGGAACCAACGCTCCTTCGTCACTCCTTCATGCTTGGCAAAATAATGGGGGAGGTACACCCACCATTCGTGTTGAAAACTCTAATACGGGAACAAGTTCTGGAGCGATGCTTGAGGCCTTGAATGGAGCGACTTATTTAAGGCATCTGTCCTTAGAAGATTCTCTTGCCAGCTCTCTGACGAATGCCTCTGGTGGCTATACTCTGGGAACGCAAGCGGCCAGTCCTCTAAAATTTTCTACCAACTCTATTGATCGTATGACCATTGCAAGTAGTGGTGAAGTGGGCATTGGCACGGCCCCTATTACCGGAACGGATCTCTCTTTGGATTCAGGTGTATCTGACGCGGATGTGGCCAATAGTATAATTCTTAGAGATGGAAGCTATCGCTATGGATTTGGGATATCTTCAGATGATTTGGATTACTTTGCTAGCAATCATCGTTTTCATGTAGGCTCGACCAATTCTTCTCGTGGTACAGAGAGTATGGTAATTGAAGTGGATGGCGATGTTGGTATTGGGCCCACTTCTGCTCTTGCAAAGTTACATGTGCGTGAAGATGGAATCAGAAGAACAGGTCTTAATGATAAGTATGATGCGACGATGCTCTTGGCCCGCGATAATACCGATAGTGATACGATTGGCTCAATTGGGGCGACGCTTGGCTTTAGTAATACACGCTCTCCTTCTGAAATGGGGGCGGCGATATCGATTAAACAAACTTTCGGAGACCCCGACTCCAGTGGGCTCGCTTTCTTTGGTCAACCGAGTGTTAGTATTGGACCTTTGGTTGAACTCATGACCCTGTCTCATAATGGTCTCCTGGGCATTGGGGTTACTAGTCCAACTAAGAAACTTGATATAGAAGGTGGGCTTAGAAGAAAACTCAGTGGAACTGTTTCTGTAACTGCAGGCACAAATGCTGTCGTCGGGACATCTACAAGTTTTTTGGGGCAGCTTGAAGTTGGTGATGCTATTTCCATTGCAGGAGAAAGTTTCTTAGTTTCAAGTATTACTGATGCAACCAACCTTACCATCGATAGCAATCATGTGGCAGGAGCATCAGCAGCTCTTCTCTATAGTGATTATGATTTTATGGAAATCACAAAGGGCGATGGAACGGCGACTTTTAAAATTCTTGCTAATGGAAGTGTGGGAATTGGGACGACTACTCCTGCTACGGAGTTAGAAGTGGTGGGAACAATTACGGCCGATCAATTTAGTGGCCCTATCTCGAGTTCTAATGTCTCGGCAAGTGGAGGAACATCCACTGCCCCTGGATATACTTTTAGTGGCGATTCCAATACTGGTTTTTTCTCCCAAAGCGCGGATACAATTGAAGTGACAGTTGGTGGTTCGAATATTTTTGATATGGGGGCCTATGGCATAGTCTCTTCAGCTTCAAATGGCGGTGTCGTTAAAAGTGCGGCCGGAACAGCTGGCGCACCAACTTTTAGTTTTGTAGGTGAAGAAGATACGGGGTGGTATTCCCCAGGGCCCGATATTTTAGCGGCCGCTACTGGGGGAAGTGAAAGAGTTCGTATCGATGCCGCGGGAAATCTCGGTGTGGGGACAACTGGCGCTACTCATAGAATGGAAATTGTCTCCAGTGGCAACAACTTTCTATCTTCTTCTTCTGGCGCCAACCATTCGCGCTTTCATGGCGCTGGAGATACTTATGGAGGGGGCTCCTCAGTGCTCTCTTTAAGCAGTGATAATGAAACGGGTTCACAATACTATTTTCTAAGGGGTGTTGCTGATTACGATAATGATAGTACAGGAACGGTTACGAACTTTTCTATTCGTGGTGATGGTCGTGCTTCTTTTGAGGAGAGTGTGCGAGTAGGAGATCACTCCAGTGAAACTACTCAATTGGGAATCTCTTCAATCAAAAGCGTAAATGATATGTCGATATATGGCCTGAATAGTTCATTGACCTCTACAATCACGTCTTCGGCCAATCCGGTTATTGTTGGTCTTCACAACTGGGTGCGACCCGTTTTAAATACTGGAGTTACTCATGCTTCTACAATCTAT
>JBFHGF010000505.1:0-2328 GCA_041583335.1 Bacteriovoracaceae bacterium | reverse complement strand
TCTTTTACAAAGCCACCAATACTGGCCACTTCAGAAACACCTTGAGTCGACTGTAAAAGGTAGCGCACATAAAAGTCTTGTAAGGAGCGTAACTCTTGTAAAGATTTGGGATGGGGATTGTCGGCGGTATTTTCCAAGGTATACCAAAAGATCTGCCCTAACCCTGTGGCATCTGGACCCATCGTAGGGACCACTCCTTCAGGAAGAGAGGCCGATGCAGTGGAGAGCTTCTCAAGAACTCGACTGCGTGACCAATAGAAATCTACATCCTCTTTAAAGATCACATAGACCATCGAGAAACCAAAGGCACTGGTGCCCCGCACTCGATCAATTCCAGGGATTCCTTGCAACAGGATACTCAGCGGATACGTCACTTGCTCTTCAACATCCTTGGGAGATCGGCCCTTCCATTGGGTGAAGACAATTTGCTGATTCTCTCCGATATCAGGAATAGCATCAACTCGTGCATTTTTAATAGCAAAGAGGGCACCAATGGCAATAGCGACAAAAGCGATAACAACAAAGACACGATACTTAATAGAGCTTTCGATCAGTTTATGTATCATAGCTGATCCTTTTCTTTACTGGTGTCGCTATAGCCCCCAAAGAGTTGTGCTTGAGCATCAAGAAGAAAATTTCCTTCAATGACGACTTTTTCGCCTGCATTTAAGCCAAGTTTCACTTCTACGTAACCTTCAGATTCAAATCCGGTATGGATTTCTTTTGCCTGGTAGAGATGATTCCCCACATCAAGCCACACGACTTTTCTCTTGCCTGTATCGATTACAGCAGTTCTTGGAATAACCAAGGGACGCCCAGAGAGTTCAAGAGAAACTGAGGCCACCCCCACCATTCCGGGACGCAACTTTCCGGCACTATTTTCAAGAGTAGTTCTAACCTTTAGAGTCCTCGTCTTTTCATCGAGAACAGGGTTGATGAAATCAATCTTTCCTTGCCACATTTCTCCTGGGTAAGCATTAAACTCAAGTTCCACCTTTTGACCAAGGCCCACCAGAGCAGAGTCGTGTTCATAGACATCCATCTCCACCCATAGAGAACTTAAATCCACCAAGTCAAAGAAGCTCTGCCCTTCTTTAAAGTATTTTCCCACAATGGCATTCTTCTTCTCAACAATCCCGGTGACAGGAGAATAGATCGTGATCTGACGGGGAATTTTGCCATGCTTGGCCCAACTCTCCAATTGGCCATCCAGTACTCCCCATAGCTTCATTCGTTGCTTACTTTGCTGATAGAGGTCAGCAAACTCGGAGTTTCCTTTATTGGCGAGAAAATTCTTGCGTGCAATTAAGTATTCATCTCCACCAGTGAGGAGCTGAGAAGAATAGAGCTTTAATACAGGATCACCTTTACGAATGAAGGAGCCGGTCGATTGAACGAGAACCTCTTCGACCCGACCTGGTACACGTGCCGGGATATTGGATTCACGCTCCTCCGACTTCATCAAAGCCCCAAGCAATCTAATTTTCTTTTGCATCTTCATGGAAGTGACAGTGAAGACATCCGCGCGAAAGTGTTTAATCTGAGATTTCCTTAGCCTCACTTGAGCAACGGGTGATGCCACAGGCATTTTCATGAGCATAGGTGTTCCATCAAGGGGACACTCTCCTGGGGCTTCACTTGTAACAGAGGGATCGGCTTCACAAAAGTAGAGGGGTTTGGCCATTTTCATTGGAGTGGAATTTAATGGTGTACTTTCATCATGTTGATGCTCTACCACAATCTTCGTTAGCCCCATGCCACAGATAGGACACTTCCCTGGTTTATCTTCGTGAATTTGGGGGTGCATGGAGCAAGTGTAATAGACCTTTTCTTTATCCTTTTCTTGTTCCTTGCCATGTCCATGTTCTGAGTGAGTATTTTCGTGAGTAGGGTTACAACTCCACAGAAGTAGCGATGATATTAAAATTATAGCTCTCATTATTTATTCTCCATCTGTAAGTTATCACCCTTAGTAAAGAGGTACAGAACTTGTTTTTCTTTTAGTTGGGAAACGAGGTTGATTTGTTTTAATAGCTGATTTTGATACTGAAGCTCTGCTCGCAAAAGCTCTACATAGTCGGCACCTCCTCGAGAGTAGGACTTGGCCGTAATATCACGTGAACTCTTGGCATATTTCAGGGTATCACGCTGTAAGATAAGCAACTGATTGCTCATATCTTTGATCTCAAACTCAATCCTCTTTAAACGATGGGGCTTATTTTCTTTATAGTTACGATAAGAGCTTTGTGCTTCTAACTTCTGATAGAGGGCCTCATTCTTAGCAGCATAGCGTGAGTCACTCTTCGGAAGTGGAAATCTGACACTGGC
>JBFHGF010000504.1:0-2329 GCA_041583335.1 Bacteriovoracaceae bacterium | reverse complement strand
TTGCATCACTTAAATCATTTTAAGGCACTTAGACCACTTGTATCAAGCAATGATTTGGTCAATTTTACGCAGGAGGGGTAAAAAAAAGGTTTCCCAATAAAAAAAGTCGGTTAATGAAAGGGATTTCAACACTCGGTTAATTGTTCTAGAGCAATTAAATGAAGGAATCTCATCAATCTTTTTATAAGAAAATTGATTGCTTGAAAAAAGTATTGCTACAATGGGGAATAAACTTTTTAAAATAATAAAAACTGATAAAAAAGGTTGAGTAATGAGTGATGATCAAAAGCAAAATCAAACAGAAATGAATTCCGTGGTAGGAGGTCTGTTTTTTGGAGAAGTCCACGAAGAGGCCATTTTTCCCTATCCACACTTTACCCAAGAACAAAAAGAGATTGGGAAAGAATTTACGGATGCCATTGCGAAATTTGCCGAAGGTGCCATCGATTCGGAAAAAATGGATATTGATTCAGCAATTCCCGAAGATGTGATGCAAGGACTGGCCGAGCTTGGTCTGATGGGGCTAGGAGTTCCTGAAGAGTTGGGAGGAATGGGTCTTGATTACACTCTTTATAGTCGTCTCTTTGCGGAAGTTGCGGCCAACGATGGCTCGGTGGCCACTTTCATTGGGGCCCACCAATCTATTGGATACAGGGCCCTCCTCAATGAAGGGACACAGGAACAGAAGGAGAAGTGGCTTCCTGCTCTCGCTTCAGGAGAAAAGATTGCGGCTTTCTGTTTGACTGAACCTGGTTCTGGATCAGATGCTTATTCCATTACGACGAAGGCCGTTGAAAATGCCGATGGTTCTTATACAATCACGGGTCAAAAGCTTTGGATCACCAATGGTGGTTTAGCAGAGTTCTACACTGTATTTGCAAAGACAGAGCATGAAAAAGACGGAGAGAAGATCGAAAAGATCTCATGCTTCATTGTAGAGAAGGGGATGGAAGGTCTTAGCTTTGGTGAAAAAGAAAACAAAATGGGGATTCGCGCCAGTGAAACTCGTGCCGTTTACTTTGATGGGGTTAAAGTTCCCAAAGAAAATGTACTTGGTGAATTGGGTAAAGGTTTTAAGATTGCCATGAATGTTCTTAACTCGGGACGCCTCTCTCTTGGAGCAGGTTGTGTTGGTGGTATGAAGAGCATCTTAAAAATGGCCACAGACCACGCGGTGGGAAGAAAGCAATTTGGCTCTTCACTCACTGAGTTTGGAATGATTCAAGAAAAACTCGCCACAATGGCGGCCCTTATTTATGCCTCTGAGTCGGTGGTATATATGACTACCGGAAATATGTGCAAGGGAATGAAGGACTACTATCTTGAAACGGCCGTTTGTAAAATTTTTGGTTCAGAGTGCTTGTGGGAAGTGGTAGATACGGCCCTGCAAATTGCTGCGGGTAATGGATATATGAAAGAGTATCCCTATGAGCGCATGATGAGAGACTCTCGTATTAACCTCATTTTTGAAGGAACCAATGAAATCCTCCGTTGTTTCTTGGCCCTCTCCGGAATTCGTGGACCATCTGAGAAATTAAAAGAACTCGGGAAAATCTCCAATGTATCTAAGGCACTGGAAGATCCCATTAAGTCTCTTGGTGTCCTTACTGATTTCGCTAAAAATCGTATCACAAAAATGATGCCTACTCGTTCACTTAGTAACGCTCACCCTCGTTTTGAGGAATGGGCGAGCGAGTTCAGCTCTATGCTTGGTGGCTTTTCGATTCAAGTTGAAAATACTTTGATGAAGTATGGAAAGAATATTATTGGCAATGAATATCCACAAAAGCGTTTGGCCAATATGTCCATTCAGCTCTATGTGATGATCGCCGTAATCTCACGCACTACTTCCATTCTCAATGATGAAAAGATTGATGAAGAGAAGAAAGAGTACTGCTTCAACCTTGCTCAGCATTCATTAAGAAGAGCAAAGCATGTCTTTGTCTCTAACCTTAAGGAGATGAGCAAGAATAGCGATAAAATCGAGAAGGCCCTTTCTGATCAAGTGGCCAAGAATGGTGGGTACGGTCTCGATATTATCGATTTCTAATGCAGTCCTCCTCAAAAAAAACGTTAACCCTTGCATTTCTTTTGGGCTTGAGCACCGGTTGCTCAAGCCCAAAGCTACAGCAGCCCAAAGTTCAGAAAGTGTCAGGCCAGCCCGCCGAAACGTTAGTGAAGGCGGGACCCACTAAGCCCCAAACAAAGGGTGCTTTTGCCGATGTGGCCAATAAAGTAGGCCTCGCTAATATCAAATCCACCCATAACTATATCGTTGACTGGGATGGTGATGGTTTTGAAGATCTGGTGGTTCTGCCTGAATACTATG
>JBFHGF010000503.1:0-2335 GCA_041583335.1 Bacteriovoracaceae bacterium | reverse complement strand
GTGGCGAGAGATGGATTCGAACCATCGAAGGGATACCCCGTCAGATTTACAGTCTGATGCCTTTGGCCACTCGGCAACCTCGCCTAGATGGAGCTGGTGATAGGATTTGAACCTACGACCACCGGTTTACAAAACCGATGCTCTACCAACTGAGCTACACCAGCACGCAATCTATGTAGGGAGAAGTTTTAAAGGATATATCCCTTAAAATCAAGCTTTTTTTTGCTCTTTCCTTCTTTTTTTATCCTTTTTATTTGTAAATATTGTTTAGAATTTTTACGGCCCCTATTCATTTTTCAACGAAGCCCCTGCGCTCATTTTTTCTTCCCATAATAACAAGAAATAAAAAATCAACAACGGAGTTTATAATGCTTAAAAAGTTATTCTTATCTTCTTTTATTCTTCTATCTGTGTCTCAGGTCAATGTTCTCGCAGATAGTGGTTCAATTGTACTGAGAGATGGCAGTAGAGGTGTACGTATCACTATCGGTTCAGATCGTATGTCTGAAAGAGATTTGAGAAATCGTGTTATTACTCTAGAAAAGGCAGTACGTGATCTTCAAAATGAAGTTTATAATTTAAGAGATTCACAACCTGTTTCACAGTGGATCTGTGAAATGGAAGATAACTTTGGAAAAACATATTATTCAGTAGATTCAGAGTCTTTTTCTGAGTCAGCAGCAAGAAGAAGTGTAAAGCAAGAATGCCAAAAAGTAAGAAGCTCTATGTTCTGTGATAATAGGATTAAATGCTCTAACTAGTTTATCCTACTAAGACTTCGCTCTAAAAAAGCGAAGTCTACTTTTGAAGAAACCGATCCATAGCAATTGCAGCAGCAACCGATACATTCAAGCTTCTAATTTCACCCTTAGCAGGTAAGGATACAAATTTTTCAAGGACTCTTCTCGTAGCATTGGATAAACCAGTATCCTCAGCGCCCATAACCAGACAGGTTTTAGATGTACTCTTCACTTCCTCAGCCGTCGTTGTTGCTTCCTCAGCTAGTCCTATGCAATCAACTTTCTTATCCATCATTTTTGTCAGTGCTTTTGAAAGCCCTGAACAATTGATCAGTTGAACATGTTCTGCAGCGCCACTAGCAATTCTAAAGTAACTGGGAGGGAAATTTAGAGGCCCCTTCTTAGATATAAGCACATAGTCCAAATCGTAAAAGGCCGCTGTTCGCATAATTGCAGCTAAATTGTGGATATCTGTTACCTGATCGAGGGCCATCATCTTTAGCGATTCATTTTTTTCTATGAAGTCATAGACGGTAGCAATGCTCTGCTCTTGAAGTTTATCTGTGACAAGAAAAATATTGGATGGAACTCGTTGTTCTTTAAAGCCACGTTCTCTGAATTGAAACTTCCCTTCTTCTTGTAGCTTATGATTACTCAAAGTTTTAATTTCAACAGCTTCTGGAAGTTTCTGATTATTGAAGTGAAGTTTTCTTAACTCTTTTAGAGATTCATCAGTACCAAAGAGTTCCCACTTCCTTCTTTTCGGATTCCTCAGGGCCTCAGCAATTGAATGAAGTCCAAAAATTAAATCTGTGGCCGTATTTTCCATTTTATAACTCTCTTAGAATCGTAGTTAGCGCCTGCACTAATTCTTCACGTTTAACAAAACGTTTTTCATTCGTTTTACGGATCACAATTTCAAGCTCACCTTTCTCTTTAAAGTCCCTTTCGCCCATAACGACCCTCACTGGTAAACCTAGCAAGTCGGAGTCTTTAAACTTAAATCCAGGACCGGCCTTACGATCATCGTAAAGAGTATCGAAACCTGCTGCTTTAAGCTCTTCGTAAATATCATCGCCAACCTGTTTGTATTCATCAGTCTTCGCAATAGTTGCAAAGTAAACATCAAATGGAGCAATTTCTTTAGGCCAAATAATTCCATTTTCATCATGATTTTGCTCAATCGCAGCGGCTACAACTCTTGAAATACCAATTCCATAACAACCCATTAACGGAGCCATGGCCTTGCCATTTTGATCAAGAATCTTTACGTCGAGGGCCTTTGTATACTTGTCACCAAGTTGAAAAATATGACCTACTTCAATCCCTTTTTTCTCATCAACAATACCTTTACCATCTGGTGTACGGTCTCCTTTGCGAGCAAGTCTTAGGTCAACTTCCTCGAACTCTCCTCCATCCCTTTTGAAGTTAAAGCCATTAAAGTGATAGTCCTTCTTATTAGCGCCAGTCGAATAGTAAGCGTCTAAATCAATGGCCTTATCGACGAGAATTCTAAGCTTCTCAGGCATCTTGGCCGCACCAATAAAGCCTTTTACAAAACCAAGGGATTTAAGCTTCCCCTCTTCAGTAGGAGC
>JBFHGF010000502.1:0-2347 GCA_041583335.1 Bacteriovoracaceae bacterium | reverse complement strand
GTGAATTACTATACTGAAGATATTGTGGATGAAAAAACCAAGTACACTTTCCCTATGAGGATTGAAGAAGTTGGTGGAAAAATTGTGATCACTGAAGTTCCTCGTGGTTACGATGCCAAGAAGATCTATCGTTATCTCAATAAGTATATTGAAGAAGATTTTATCAAAGATTATATCGATAGCTCTGTAGATAATGAGATTCATATTGAGCTTCTCTTTAAAAGGGGAGTGGAGCCAAAGCTTGCCGATGTGAAAAATAGAATGCTCGCATCTTCTTCTCTGACTCCGAACTATACCCTCATTAGTGAAAGAGGGGTGCGTATCTTTAATCGCCCTGAAGAGATCATTCAGATTTTTACGGAACAAAGAATTGTCGTGGTCAAAAGACGCTACGAACTCCTTTGTGAAGAATATGAGAGGCGCATTCGTCAGAATAATGAAATTATTAAATTCATTAAGCAAAAAGAATATGAAGTGGCTACTCGCTCAAAGAACCGTCGCTCCTTTGTTGAGCATTTGAGTAAGAAGAAGTTTACCTTCAGTGATTACCTCGCCGATATGCCTATCTATCGTATGACGAAAGAAGAAGTGGAGAAGCGTAAGCTGATGGTGAAGGATGATTCTTCTAAGCTTAAAGAGTTTCAAAAAATTGCTAAATCCGACAAGCTTATTCGTGGAAAATTGGTTGAAGAATTGGAAGAAGTGAAGACAAAACTTTCCAATTGGCTGAGAGAGCAGGCAAGAATTAAGAAAGAACTTAAGAAAAAGCTTGAAAAGCAGTCCAAGAGAACGAGGAAATAAGCAGTATTGAAGGCTTTTCGGATCGAAATGGTCTGATATTGGATAGGTATTTAATTTCATTTAGATTTTTTCTAGCATCCAACGCCTTCATCTGCTAACCTATTAATAATAGGATTTTGTATAAGTTGATAAGACAAAGACTAATTTCACGGAGGAAATCGCATGAGTCTTACCAAGGCCGATATTGTTGAACGAGTTTACAAAGAAGCTGGCTTTTCTAAAAAGGAAGCTGCTGACCTAGTAGATCTTGTTTTCAAAATTATTAAAGACACTCTTGCTCGTGGAGAGAAAGTTAAGATCTCAGGATTTGGAAACTTTTCTATTCGCGATAAAGCTACTCGTGTGGGAAGAAATCCCCAGACCGGTGATGCTATGGAAATTTCCGCAAGAAGAGTTTTAACCTTCAAGCCATCACAGGTTCTTAAAGAAGATGTTACGGCCAGATATTCTCACCGTCTTGATGAGAAAGGTAAGGAAGACAAATCGATTCCTGCTAAAGAAGGTTCTAACAGAGCATTGTCCAGTTTCATGAATAATACTGATGATGATATGGATGATGATGATGACAACTCAAATGGGTTTTTCTAGAATATTACTAGATCGTTATGCCCGCTGGTATAAAGAGTTAAGTTACGCGGGCCAAAGGCACGTGCAACTTAAACACATTAACAGCTAGGGTAAACCCTTTTGCTTTTGGAGAGAGTGTATGGAGATCATTGAGATTCCTAATAAATCTGCATTTAAATTGAATGAAGTGTGTAGCATAACTGGTGTGAAGCCTTATGTTCTAAGATTTTGGGAATCTGAGTTTGATGAAATCGAGCCAATGACTTCTTCTACTGGTCAAAAACTTTTTGGTCCTAGAGATATTGAAGTTATTGCCAACGTAAAAGATCTTCTCTTTAATCAGAAAATGTCGATCGA
Organism: Bacteriovoracaceae bacterium; assembly: GCA_041583335.1. Classification (GTDB taxonomy): domain Bacteria; phylum Bdellovibrionota; class Bacteriovoracia; order Bacteriovoracales; family Bacteriovoracaceae. The sequence continues at coordinate 622 of JBFHGF010000502.1, read as the reverse complement.
AGAAGCTCGCTACACTCTTAAGCAAAGACTAGATAATCATGCAGAAGGCCTTTGTGAGTCAGAAGATGAATTTTTAGATGATAAGAATTACGAATCTGAATTTAATGGCCATGACTTTCCTCCTCAAGTTCCTCAAAATTTATCAAATGAAACTACAACTACTAACGAGACCGTCTCTTTTCAGAGAATGTCTCTTAGTGATGATGACCTTGAAAAACTTGTAATGGCCAAAGGGCTTTTACAAGAGATCGTTGGCCATCAACCTCTTCATTAATTAATGCGCTCAGTTTTGCTAGTTTAACTGAGCAAGCAAGCCTGAATAATCAAGTTCATGAGATAAGTTCTTTAAGATAAAACTATCTTCAGACTGAATATCCTTTTCAATGATAGAGCTCATTTTATCAAAGTAGGCCTTGATCACTTGATTGGTGAAGGGATGACCTTTATTTAATTCATGGTTAATTTTTTTGAGTTCACGATCAAGACAGTTCATTGCTTCTTTAGGGAATCTGAGGAAGGGGTTCACTTCTTTTTCATGTTCACTTAATTCTTCAGTGGCCTCGCTGAGATCATCAAGAAGCTGAAAGCAAATGCCAAGGCTAGATCCAAAGCGCATATAGGC
>JBFHGF010000501.1:0-2351 GCA_041583335.1 Bacteriovoracaceae bacterium | reverse complement strand
GCCTTTGAGTCTAAAAAGATTTCCCTTCCTCCAAATTTCGAGTGAAACTACTTGGCCAAGGGGGATGAGTTTAAACTCATCAAAAATATTTCTTCTATGGTATTGATGTTCCCCAATGAAAACTCCATGGCGATCGATCGCATGCTCGTTAAAACCGATAATAATATCTTCTTTCTCTACTCCAATGCATTTAAGAAAGCCCTCTTCTTCGATAGAGCTTACAATGATTCCCATTGGTTCTTTCATCTGAATGGCCTTAGAAAAACTAATTGAATTTTTCTGAAAAGAACCACCAATTTCTGAAAATTCAACAGAATCATTTTCAAATAAGTTTTTTAGAAATATTTGAATATAGGGAAAAGGGGTCAAAAAACCGATGTTATCGGCATCTTGAATAATCGATGTGTTAATACCAACAACTTTTCCTTTTGCATTTATAGAGGGACCTCCTGAGTTGCCAGGGTTAATGGCGGCATCGGTTACGTACTTCTCGGCTGTGAAGCGATCCCCTGACATAAAGTTCGTAATTTCACCTGCTGTAATATTGGGCTCACTCATTCCCATTGGGTAGCCAATGGCTCGTATTTCCGTTCCTCTTGTGACTAGACAGGTATCTTCTTCAAGTTCTAAATAAGGAATAGGGCCTGTCGCCATTGATTTAAATCGTTCGATCTCACCTTTTTTTAGTCGAATAACTGCAATATCTGGTTCGAGATTTTTGATGATACCGACGACTTCTGCTTCAAAACGCTCCTCTGAAGTGAGCATTGACATCACTTCAATAGTTCGAGCATTTTTGACGACATGAGTGTTCGTAATCAATATGTCTTCGCCATAAGGAGAGCGAATGAAGAAACCTGAACCCGTCCAATCTCTAAGATCACCAATACGAGGATTTAAAATGGACTTAACATCCTCACCGACATGTCCCTCCACGTTGATTTGAACGACTGCTGCCATTACGGCGCGAGTAAGTTTGGTAAATTCTTCGCTCATAGTCTCTATCCTCTGATTTATTCCTAGTTGGAAACTCCCCACTTAAAGAAAGCTGCAATTTGACCAATTATAACGGGAAGAACGGCAAATAATAAGACGCGCCCCCAAAGTAGTGCATTTAAGTTGGCCAGTCCTAAAACATCTCTAAAGATAGGAATATAAACTACGCTAATTAAAAGGATCGTGCACAGAGCTATCGCTCCCCAGACAAAGCGATTTTGGGTGATGTCATTTTTCAACATAGGAGCGTAAATAAGTCGCATATTAAAAATATGAAAAACCTGTGCAAAACCTAAGGTAAGAAAAGAAGTGGTCAATGCAATATTAACGGGCCTTTTCTCATAATTGAGATGGAGAAAGAAAATCCCAAGAACGGATAAAGTAATCAATATTCCGTAGAAGAAAATAAGTCCCCACTTCCTTTTGGTGATGACCGCTTCATTGGCCGCTCGTGGCGGAAGTTTTAGATAGGTATTATCTCCCTCTCCCATGCCTAAGGCCAACGCTGGGAAAACATCCGTTACTAAATTTAAGAAGAGGATCTGCAAGGCCGTTAGGGGAAGAGGGGCATTTACAAAAGACGCCAGAGAAACAATCAAGACCTCACTGAGGTTGCAAGAGAGAAGATAGACCACAAACCTTCGAATATTACTAAAAATAATTCGTCCTTGCCTGACTCCCTCAACAATAGTTTTGAAGTGATCATCTTTTAAAATCATATCGGATGCATCTTTGGCCACCTGTGTACCACGAATACCCATGGCCATTCCGATGTCGGCCTTCTTGAGTGCAGGAGCGTCATTCACACCATCACCGGTCATGGCCACAATTTGACCAATATTTTGATAGAAGGTGATCAGATCTAGCTTTTGCTGTGGACTAACCCTGCTGAAGACATCTATTTCTTTAAGGTCAATTTTGAACTGGTTATCCCATTCATTCATGGGAGGCAGTTGATCTCCTCTTAGGGTTTTGATGTTTTCTTTTTTAGTGAGGTGTACATCTCGAGCTATTTTTGCCGCAGTTCCTTCTTGATCACCGGTGAGCATAATGACTCGAATTCCAGCGTGATGACACCTTTCTAGTGCCGGTTTAATATCGGCGCGAGCTGGGTCGACGAGGGCCAAAAGACCTAGGAAATGAAGGTTTGTATAGACTTGGTCCTCATTTGGAACCTCTGGAAGCCTTTTTGTGGCAAGGGCAAGGAGCCTTAGGCCCTTGTTTGAGAGCTCTTCATTCTTTCGTTGCCAGTAAGAGAGGTCAAAGTTTTTTTCTTCTATATACTTAAAGACGGACTCGGGAGCTCCTTTGACTGCTACAAAGTATTCATCATCTTCTTTATGAACAGTGGCCAT
>JBFHGF010000500.1:0-2357 GCA_041583335.1 Bacteriovoracaceae bacterium | reverse complement strand
TACTTGGATGAGGTGAATAACGGTCTGGTTTACGCTCTTGAGAGAATGAAGTCAGAGGCCATTGTTGCCCACACTGTCCTTACGCAAGGGGAGAGGTCGCCGCTATCAGAAGCCGCTTCACACTTATTATAATATGGAACAGAAGTTTAAACGGGCCCACCTTCGGGCCCCTTTAAAAGCAGATACTTTATATATTCTAGACGAGTACGTCTTGAAGGCCAATCTTTTGAATATTTCAGAAGGGGGGATTCTTATTGAAAACCTGCCTCGCGTTCCGGATATTCAGGCCATTCCATTGATGTTTCCGCTGATTGATTACCCAGAGCTCTCTCAACTTCATATCGATATATTGATGGGATTAAATATTCAGCAATTAGAAAAGAAAGTCATTCGTACCAAAGCGAGAATTGTTCGCTCTTTTGAAGGCCAGTCAGAAGTGGAGAAAGTCTTCGTCACTAAAATTGGCTGCCAATTTGTTGTATGCTCGGATGCCGATCGCGCGGCCATTTCTCAATATGTCACTCGCTATGCTAAGAATTTAATCTACTACCTCGGGCTCTTCGAAGGTCGTGGTCAACGAGCGGGTAATTTAGAAGTATTGAGAAAGGTGGCCGATCTCTTGGGCTATGATTCTACGATGCAAATCGGTTTATTGCGCCTTAAGGCCCTGCACGATTATCAATCTCTAGAGTCTCTTTAACTTTTTAGTCTTTGAACCAACATGTGGAGGAAGCGCTTTGATATTGCGTTCAAAGAAATACTGCCAGGGCCGATTCTTTCATCTCATGCATGGACAGTAGAGACTGAGTGGGAGTAATTATTCCACATGAGGTAAAAAACATATGGGGGTTACTGTGCTGATACTTGAGTTAGCTTGTTAATTTTATTGTGAACTACTTCATTGAAGTAGGGCCTAGAGTTAAATTGTTCCCATTGGTAGCGGGGAGCTAGCTGATTGAGTTCTAGGTATTGATCAGCGCTTGCATTGAGTGAGCCATCAATCTTGGTTACCTGCACCCCTTTTAGGCTTAACCTTCCCTCGATTTTATTTCTGTAAAAGAGTAGGCCATGGTATTCGAGAGTCGCCATGACTTCGCCCGATACCGCTTTGAGCAGTGTGCTCGATTGAGCATAGGGTTTGTCATCAAGATAGACCGTTCCTTCAATCAAATAATTTCCTTTTTCGTAGAAGTGAAAAATATTGGAGAAGAATAAATCACCTTCTGCATTGAGTCCTTGGTCCTGGGAGCGAATAAAGTCGAAGTAATGTTCATGCGCCTGTAAGGATAGAGCAATAAAAGCTTCATCATCATTTGCAGTGGCAACAATGTTAAAGTAGGTTTTACCTTCCTTTAAATTCATGGCATCGATTCTCATTTCGTAAAGGCCGGCACCTTTTATCGCCAAGGGGTATTCATCTCCCTGATCATCACGAATGGAGAGCTTCACCGTCTTAGGTTTTCCCTTCAAAAGAGTACGCATTTTCAGGGAATATTTGTGATCAATATTCTTGTCGAGATAATAGTGTGAGGGAATAACTTCGAGAAGCAGTTGAGACTGTTGTCCTAACGCAGACTTTCTCTCCGGTATAAATTTTTGGGCCAAAAGGTCTGTAGACTGCAAGGCCATAAGGTTAGAAGGCAAATCTTTAACCTTTTGGTATTTGGCGAGAGTGGAATCAATTTTTCGAGGATATTTTTTGGGCATTCCTTGATGAGATAGCGAGGCCGGCTTTCTCGTATGTCCCTTTACTTCTTTCTTTGTACTTGGAGAGTTCACATCAAACTGAGAAAATGAAAAATCATTTGTTTTTGTGAATTGGTAAAGCGCAATAAACAGTACCGTTGTGAAAATTAAGGGAAGGGAGTGCTTTCCTTTCATCTTTTTTATTTCTTCATATACATGAATTCTTTAACCAATCTAAACTCAAGATGGCCGTATTCATCTGTATGGAAGAAGTCCTCCATAAACTCAGGGTCAAGCTTCTCACATTGATCACTTGGTAGATCCATCAATTGTTTCTTCACACACCCCTTGGCGGCATAAAGGGGGAGTGTATTATCATTTTGATTTCTAACTCCCTTAAAAAACTCGCCATAGGAGACAAGATGCTTCGCTAGCATAAGTCCGGGAATACCGGCAAACCCAGAGCGCTTAGTTGAATAGATGAGGTATGTCGGAATACCTGCAGAGGCAACTTTTCCTCCGACATTATCGACTTGAGAAGTGGAAAGACCACGCACACATGAAGTTCCCAAGAGTTCAATGATCGCCTTGGTTAAACGGTTGGCACAAACAACATCCATGAGAGGAGTTCCGTGATAGGCTCCGGTAAAGGCATAGACTTCAGTTGTTCG
>JBFHGF010000499.1:0-2362 GCA_041583335.1 Bacteriovoracaceae bacterium | reverse complement strand
GTAAAGGAAGTTGGGCACGGGATGGGACCCGAATCGATTAAGGCCATCCTTGAGCGACCAATTTCTGTTTTTGAATTTGCTGCTTTTGGGGGAACAAATTTTAGCTCCCTTGAAAAAATGCGCAGTGAAGAGGCAAGTGAATTAGACTGCATGGACTTACGCTTCGTAGGTCACAGTGCCCTAGAAATGGTTGCTGTCGTCAACGAATGGGTGAGTCAGCATGGGACCAAAGAACTGCCCGGGATTATTGTCTCAGGTGGAATTCGCTCATATTTACAAGGGCACTACCTCTTGGAGACCCTCCAGGCCCCTGCGGTTTATGGAATGGCGATGCCCTTTCTGGCCCACGCCGCTAAGGGATACGGACCTCTCGAGAACTTTGTTCGCTCAGAACTTAAGGGACTGAAGATGGCCCAACAATTTTTAAAGGTAAGAAAGTTTTAAGCTATATGAAAAGGAAAAAAATGGACGCAACAACCCGAATTCCTCAAGCATCTCAAACTCCCATCAGCGGTTTTTCTCGCTTATCTAAAGACGAGAAAATCGACTATATTCTCAATACCTATCTCAACTCTGAGGCCGAGACTGATCTGACTGAGGCGAAGAACCTCCTATCAAGTTTCTGGCACGAAGATGAAAAACTCCAAAATACATTGGATGAATTTTCTGAAAATACCATTTCTAATTTTGCCTTTCCTTTTGGTGTGGCCCCCAATGTGCTCATCAACGACAAACTCTACTGTGTTCCCATGGTGATCGAAGAATCAAGCGTTGTTGCCGCTGCTTCGAAGGCCGCTAAGTTTTGGTTAGAGCGCGGGGGCTTTAAGGCCGAGATTTTAGGAGTAACCAAGTCTGGCCAAGTTCATCTTAATTGGAGTGGAGATAAGAAGAAATTCATTGAGCTCTTTGAAGCTGCAAAAACGGAACTCCTCGCGGCCATGGCCCCTATTGAGGCCAATATGAAAAAGCGTGGTGGGGGAATTCAAGATATCAAACTTCTCGATAAGACTCTTCTTAAAGAAGGTTACTTTCAGTTATGGGCCGACTTTAAAACCTGTGATGCTATGGGGGCGAACTTCATCAATACTGTTCTTGAGGCCCTCGGCAAGGAACTAGAAGCGGTCATTGCGCGCGAGATGCCGGAGGCCGTCGATAACTTTCAAGTGGTCATGGCGATACTCTCTAACTATACACCTGAGTGCTTGGTGCGTGCTTGGGTTGAATGTCCTGTTGCAGAACTAGCGGAGAAGGGAATTGATCCCGAGGTCTTTGCCCGTAAATTTAAAGATAGTGTAGAAATTGCCACGCTCGATGTTTATCGTGCCACCACTCATAATAAAGGTATTATGAACGGAATCGATTCAGTTGTCTTGGCCACAGGAAATGATTTTAGGGCCATTGAAGCTTGTGCCCATGCCTATGCGGCCAGAGATGGTCAGTATCGAAGCCTTACAAAATGCCAAGTTGAAGACGGGGTCTTTACTTTTGAACTCTCTATTCCCCTAAGCCTTGGCACCGTGGGTGGGCTTACTTCTCTTCACCCCATGGCAAAGCTTAGTCTCGATATTCTCGATCGCCCTAGTGCTGAAGACCTTATGAAGATCACTGCCGTTATCGGATTGGCCCAAAACTTTGCGGCCCTAAGAAGCCTCACGACGACAGGTATTCAAAAAGGTCATATGAAGATGCACCTGATGAATATTCTCAATCATCTTGATGCATCTAAGGAAGAAAGAGAAAAGGCGAAAGCTTACTTCACAGATGAAGTGATATCATTTAAATCGGTAACAGATTTTATTTCTCAATTGAGGCAATACCAATAAGGAATTCAAGTCTTATGAGCGTGATGAATACTGTAAATTCAAACCCAAATTTAAATAGTACGACTATGATAAAAGAAACTGAGCTAGGAATGAGCACTGCTGAAAAATATGATCAATATTATTACGGGCATGGAAAAGTTCTTCTTACTGGAGAGTATTTCATTCTCGATGGAGCTAAAGGCTTGGCCCTTCCTACTTGTGTCGGACAGTCGATGGGAGTACGCTACGGTCATAGTTATAATCCTAAGCTTAATTGGAAGTCATATGATGTTGAAGGGAAGCTGTGGCTAGAGGCCAATTTTGAATTTTGGCACTTCAATTGCCTCGATGAAAACCCTAGTGAATAAGTCCTAGAATTGCAAAAGATTCTCAAGCAGGCCCGATTTCAGAACAAGCATTTTCTAAGAGATCATCAGGATATTCAGGTGGAAACCCGCCTAGGTTTTCCAAGAGAGTGGGGATTGGGCTCAAGCTCTACTCTCCTTTATAATACGGCCCAATGGGCCTACACCTCACCATTTGAATTGGCCCAAGAAACC
>JBFHGF010000498.1:0-2363 GCA_041583335.1 Bacteriovoracaceae bacterium | reverse complement strand
CCATGGTCCTTGGCAAGTTTGCAGTAACGTTCAGTGGCCATAATTCCTTGTTCATTGGTGTAGCGGCTAAAGCGTTCATAGAGGGTAATTCGCGCTTTTGCTGGACGTTGCCCATCGAGGTACTTTCCACTGAGAACTCCAAAGCCTAGGGGGGAATAGGCGAGAAGTCCTACCTTTTCTCTTAGAGCGACTTCGGAATTTCCCACTTCAAAACTGCGGTTTAGCAAGTTATAGGGATTTTGAATGGATTGTGGTTCTAGTAAACCTTCTCTACGGGCTATTTCTAAATACTTCATGACTCCCCAGGGGGTTTCATTGGAGAGCCCGAAGTTTTTGATCTTCCCTTGTTTTTGGAGCTCTTGCAAGGCCTCGAGTCTTTCGATAATGGGAGTGAATTCTTCTTCATCAATAGTTTCAACCCCAAGCTGGCCAAAGTAGTTTGTCTTCCTCTCCGGCCAATGGAGTTGATAGAGATCTATGCTCTCTACGCCTAGTCTTTGTAGTGACTTTTCACAGGCTTCAAAAATTTGTTCCTTTTTAAAATTATTTCCATTGCGAACATAGCCTGCGGTCATAGGTCCAGCAATCTTGGTCGCCAGAAAAATTTGATCACGATTGGTTTTGAGTTTATCCCAACGGCCAATATATTGTTCAGTTAGAGTGTAAGTTTCGGCCTTAGGGGGAACAGGGTACATTTCGGCCGTGTCGATGAAGTTGATACCTCTTTCAAATGCGTAATCAAGTTGTTCATGGGCCTCTCTTTCTGTATTTTGTTCTCCCCATGTCATTGTGCCAAGGCATAGAGCGGAGACGTCCTGGTTCGTTCTTCCCAGTTTTCGATATTTCATGCAAACTCCCCAAAGGTTAAAAGACATTGGTTCATTCTATATCGAAAGTGACTCTAGCGAAAAGGGACGTCTAAGTTTTCTTTAAACACTCTCTTGCCAGACCGATTCTTTTAAACGCAGCGCCACTCTTAAAAGCTCTTTTCGCGAAGCACAGCCCATGTATCGACCTTGATCATCAACCACAGGGTACGCGTGCAGGGGATGCTCTATGAAGACTTCTAAGGCCTTTAGCAGATTCATTTCTGGTCTAAAAATAATCGTATTATGGGTCATGTAATGGGCAACCATTGTGGTGGGCTCGTGATAGTACTTTTCAGAAAGGGTGTATTTTAAACACTCTTTTTCTGTAATAAATCCCACCAGTTTTCCCGCATCATTGACCACGGGATATCCACAAAATGGGGAGATGGCCAATGACTCTGACACCTCAGCGATAGTTGCTCCGTCATTTACGCTCGGCCAACTGCGGTTGATGTGATTGCCGATAACATCGGTATAATCATTTCGGTTTAAAGATTGATTCATCGTTGGTTGGGTGTAGTTCATAACTCCCTCCTTAATACTGTAATTATACTCCTTTCCTTTCTTGAAAAGGGAGTTTGGACGATAGTTTTACTTATGTGACGATACTGTCAAAAAATAGAATCTCGTTTTTAAACTGATAAAAGTACGTTTAGTCTTTATTCGATGTCTATTTTCAATGGCATAATTTGACGTCAATCATTTATTTTGAGTTAATTTTATAGATGAGACGTCTGTTAAAAAGGGGATCTTTAGATTTATGAGACATATCAATTTAAAAAAAGTGAAGTCATTATCATCCTGGCGCAAGGTTTCTATGAATACTTGGAAGACTCCAACTGATCCTTCAACCTATGGTGTGCTAAAATTTGATGCTACTTCCTTTGCACAGTATGCCAAAGATCAAGACGTTTCTGTAACCCAACTCTTTACCAAAGTTGTGGCAGCTTCTATTTCTGAACATCCTCAAATTAATCGCCTGATTCGTGGAGCAAATCTCTATCAACGTGTAGACGTCGATATCTTTCTTCAAGTATCTGTAGATGAACAAGGCCATGATCTCTCCGGAACAGTGATTCGCCATGCAGATAAAAAAAGCATTCAACAAATTAAAAATGAGATTTCTTCATCGGCCAAAGCGATACGCAATAATGAAGATGACTCCTTCAAGAAAGTAAAGGGGATGATCGGGTTAATGCCTAATCTCTTGGCCCGTCCACTATTGGCCCTTCTTGATCTCATCCTCTATCGCTTGAATATTTACACGCAACTCTTTGGCGTTAAGGCCGATCCATTTGGCTCCTGTATGATCACAAGTGTAGGTAATTTTGGGGCGGAGTTTGTATTTGCTCCTATTCCAACCATTTCTCATGTTCCCTTAGTTCTTAGTCTCTTCAAAATCAAAGATGAGGCCGTAGTAAAGGATAAGAAAGTAGTTATCCAAGAAACGTTAACTATCGGCGCGACCCTTGATCATCGAATTATCGATGGAGT
>JBFHGF010000497.1:0-2387 GCA_041583335.1 Bacteriovoracaceae bacterium | reverse complement strand
GGAGTGTAATCGCCTAAAAATGATTTACTCCCCATAAAAAAGGCCCCCTTATCGGGAGCCTTCATTGCATTTCTATTACTAAACATTATTGTTGATTAAGAAGTAATCTTTCTGCATCAATACGACCAGAGCGGGTATCCCTATCAAGTAGACCATTTCTCACGGCCGTGGCCTCAACTCTATCTCTGATTTCAAGAGGAGTAAGGTTTGGGTTCTCAGCGATAAGTAGTCCAATAACTCCAGAGGCCAATGGAGCGGCCATAGAAGTTCCACTCATCTTCTGATAGCGGTCACCAGGAACTGTGGAAAGGATATTCGATCCAGGGGCAAAGACGTGAACTTTTTCAACACCGTAGTTTGAAAAGCTAGCACGCTTACCAGCACCTTCCATAGCACCAACAGAGATAACATTATCTACTTCATAGTTGGCAGGATAGGTATCTCTTGAGTCGTTATTTGCTCTTTCGTTACCGGCAGCTGCTACGAAAACAATTCCAGCATCGTTAGCGGCCTGAATCGCATCTTTAAGGGCCTGAGAGAAATCTCCCCCACCCCAAGAGTTACTCATGAGCTGAACTCCAGCTTTAATGGCGTATTCAATAGACTCAATCGCATCTTCACTCTCTCCTGAACCACTGTCAGATAGAAACTTAATCCCTACGATTTGAACATCATTCATCACTCCACGAACACCACTTCTGTCGTGCTTCGCTCCGATATTACCAGCACAGTGAGTTCCATGCCCGTGACCATCCGCTGGATCACCATCATCATTGGCAAAGTCATATCCGTGAATATCATCAATATACCCATTACCATCATCGTCTACACCAGGAAGACCATTGGCCTCTAGCTCATTGGTCCACATATTGGCCTTGAGGTCTTGGTGAGTATAATCAACACCTGTATCGATAACGGCAATCTTAATGGCCTTATCTCCTTTGGAGATGGCCCAAGCTGCTTCTGCATTTACATCTTCACCAGCTTTTCCACGAGAGAACCAACCCCCAGAATTCTTACCTGTATTCTTTAGTCCCCATTGGTCTGTGTATTTCGCATCACTAATAACTTCCTTATTGATGGAAACGGGAGAAATGGTGTAAGTCTGACTTTTTTCGATGTACTCAATGTTAGGATCACTTGCCAAAACATTAACAGACTTCTGACTTAATTCTTCTGTCTTTAACGTGTAGAATTTAGCAAATGAAGCCTTAACAGGTTTTACGTCTGACACACTCTTCATACTAAAGAGAGAAACAGACTTAGGGTTTGCCCCTTCTTTTAATTTAACAATGTACTTTACTGGAGCTGCGTAAACAGTTGTACAAGTAAGCAGGGTTGCCCCCTAAAATGAGATTTTTCATATTCATCTTCCTTGATGCATGTTAATATTGCCGTTAAAGTATTTTGTCGTTTCCCGCCTTTATTAGGCAAATATTTCCGTGAAATGTAAGACGATAATACACAAGATCGCGACTCAGGTAATCAAGTGCGAAAGAAAAACTGAGTTCATTTGATGAAAGGATGCCCCTAATTGGATAAATCAGAAAACCCCAATGAAGTCGTTGAAAGTGAAAAAGTAACCAAGGGAACCAAGAAAGAAAATCCTCTGTTCAACCTATTCTTTAATATATTGATCCCCTTCCTAATCATGACAAAGCTCTCTAAGCCCGAATACTTGGGCCAAGTCTATGGTTTGATCACGGCCCTGGCCTTCCCTTTTCTCTATGGGATCTATGATCTAATTGGCGCCAGTAAAGTTAACTACATCTCTTTGCTGGGCCTACTGAGTATTCTGCTTACTGGAGGAATCGGGCTACTTGAATTGGATAAAACTTGGATGATTGCCAAGGAAACCTCCATTCCTCTTCTCATTGGTATCTTTGTATTCGCCACAGAGAGAACGGATAAACCCTTGGTAAAGAATATCATTGGACAAGTGATTGACCTGCATAAAATTGCCACGGCCTACAAAGACCACGGCAAGGAAGGGCAATTCAATTCTCGTTTAACTCGTTCGTCTTATATGCTGGGAGGAACTTTCTTTGTTTCGGCCCTCCTTAATTTTATCCTCGCAGTTGTGGTTCTTGAGGGAAAACCAGGCAGCACAGAATTTGTCGAATCCATTGGTCGCATGACCTTCCTCTCCTACCCCGTCATCGCAGTTCCCAGCATGATTATGGTGGGCTTTATTTTTTGGTATCTTTTTAAAGATCTCGAAAAGGAAGTTGGCCTTGATTTTGAGAGTGTCTTAAAACAATAGCCGAGCCTTTTGCTCTACTGCTTAACCAATAATTTACATTCAGATTACACTTTGAGCGGTAAATTTGTGCTATCGTTATTATTAATCAATGAAGGTGTTTGAAATATTTGACTAAGACACCGAT
>JBFHGF010000496.1:0-2392 GCA_041583335.1 Bacteriovoracaceae bacterium | reverse complement strand
GGCGAGACTTACGGGAGCAAAGTAGGAGAGGATGCGCTCCCAAAAGCTTTGCTCTGGGTCAATCTCTTTGGGTTCGGATTCGCTCTTTACCTGTTCCAACTTATGGAAGAATCTCTGGTCAAAGCCTGTCGGTAATTCAGTCGGCCCTAACTTCTTTTTCATTTGCTTGGTAAAGTTATCGCTCATGTGGCCACCTTCTGGTTGTGTTGGGCATGAATAGTTTTTTCTAAATTATTTTTGGCGCGCATAAATAGCGCCTTTACTGCATTGGTCTTTAAATCCATAACCGTTGCAATTTCTTCAAAGGAGAGTTCGCTGGCCACTCGAAGCATGATGACTTCTCTTTGGCGTGGCCTTAGGCCTTCAATGGCCAAGTATAATTCTTCCCTTTGGACCTTAAGAAAAATGAGGGACTCGACTTCCAGTCTTTCATCAGCAATGCCTTCAATGGGATCGCCCCATTCATTTGGAGAATTGTCGATACTCCAGTCCAAGGGATTATTCTTTCGCAGTTCATCCACGGTTAGGTTGCGAGCGATGGTCCAAAACCAGGTGGTGAATTTAACGGAAAAATTAAATTGGTCTTTATTCTTATAGAGCTTTAGAAAGGCTTCGTGGGTGAGTTCTTCACTGAGCTCTGCTTGGGGTTCTCCGTGGCGTGAGGTGAGTCCCCTTATAAAGAAGTAAAGGGGTCTTTTAAAGGTTTCGTAGAGTTCCTGAAAGGCGTTCTCGTCACCTTTTTGAAAGGAGCACATGAGCTCTTCTGGAGAATAAGCTTGTTTCGTAGATTCCTTAATGGCCTCTTCCTTTTCCAATTCATAGTCATCGAAAGATTTCTTCATACAACTATTGTACGTATTTTCGCGGGAAAGGGTACGCTCTCAGGGCCTCTTTTTTAGTGAGCTAAGTGATGGAATAGAGGCTAGGATTTCGAATAATCGACGGGGTTTTTGCGTTTGGGATAGAGGTGGGTGCAAATGGGGCACTTGATGCCTTTGCAAAAGCGCGCCTGACAATATTCGCGCCCGTAGAAGATGATTTGCAGGTGCAGCTTATTCCACTTCTCTTCGGGAAAGAGCTTCTTACAGTCATTCTCCGTTTGCACCACATTCTTGCCCTTGGTAAGGCCCCAAAGCTGGGCGAGGCGGTGGATATGGGTATCGACAGGGAAGGCCGGAACGCCAAAGGCCTGAGACATCACCACGGATGCCGTTTTGTGACCCACTCCGGGTAGCCTTTCGAGGGCGGCCATATCCGCGGGAACTTCTCCCCCGTGTTCATTGATTAGCATATCCGAGAGCACCCAAATGGCCTTTGCTTTACGAGGGGCCAATCCACAGGGGCGAATGATATCTTCGATTTCTTGCACGGAGAGTTTAATCATTTTCTGAGGAGTATTGGCCTTCTTAAAGAGGTGAGGAGTCACTTGATTGACTCGCACATCGGTACATTGGGCCGAAAGTAAAACGGCGATCAGCAACGTGTAGGCATCGGTATGATCCAGAGGTACTGGGACTTCTGGGTAGAGTTCCTCTAATTTATCGACAACGTAGTCTGCGCGTTCTTGCTTTTTCATTATTTTTTAACTTCCCAAGTGGTACCGTTAAGTCCATCGTGAATCTCGATTCCAAGCTCGAGCAGTTTGTCGCGGGCCTCATCAGATTTCGCCCAATCCTTGGCCTCACGGGCTTCATTTCTTTGTTTGATAAGCTCTTCCACATCACTGGAGTTGATGCCTTTTTCACGAATGAGAATTTGATCGAGCTCTTTGAGGAAGGTTTCAGGATCTTCTAAGAAGAGCGCCGAAACTTTCGCCCAGCGATTTACCCAGTTTTTAAAAGCATGTGCCGAGGCCAGAGCATTGGCATCTTTCTTTTTCTTGGCAATATTTTGGGCGTTGAAGATGCGGACCACTTCAAAGATATTGGCGAGCATTTCACCAGTGTTGAAATCGTCATTTAAGGCCTTCTTAATGCGAGCATCAGAGGTATCCATCACCTGAGTGAGGGCCTTATAAGGTGTTCCTCCAGCAAGGCCAGAGTCGGCGATAAAGCGATCGGCTTCACGCAAGGCCTTGTAGACACGGGCCAAACCAGAAACCGTTTGATCGATTTTCTCATCATTCACATTGAGCATAGAGCGGTAGTGGGCCGAGAGCATTACATACTTTAAAATTTCAGGGTGGTACTTATCCATGAAAGCACGGGCCGTAATAAAGTTACCCAAAGACTTACTCATCTTTTCATCTTTAAGATTGATGAAGTTATTGTGCATCCAATAGTTACAGTATTTCTTACCACTACAGCCTTCCCCCTGAGCGATCTCATTTTCGTGGTGGGGGAAAATCAAATCGATACCTCCGCCGTGAATATCAATGGACTCACCAAGGAGG
>JBFHGF010000495.1:0-2401 GCA_041583335.1 Bacteriovoracaceae bacterium | reverse complement strand
GCGAGCGTGGACAAAGGTCAAACTCATAGCACTATGACCAAGGCCCTTAAGCTTATGTCTCATCGTGGACCTGATGAGCACCATCTCTTTCAGGCCGAGGATAAAGGAATGGGCCATACTCGTTTAAGTATTGTTGACGTGGGCCACGGGGCACAGCCGATTGTTTGGGATAAGATGCAATGGATTCATAACGGAGAAATTTATAACCACGAAGCTTGGCGTGAAGAATGCCTCGCCGGTAAAGAAGCTCTTGAGGCCCATAGTGATTCCGCCATTATTGGACCGCTTTATAGAAAACTTGGTCTAGACTTTGTTTCTGAGCTCGATGGTGTATTTGCCCTTGTGCTCTTTGATGGGGAACATGTCATCGCCGCCCGTGATCCTCTAGGAGTGAAACCTCTTTTCTATGGTTATGATAAGCAAGGCCTTATCTGGTTTGCCAGTGAAATGAAGGCGCTACAAGAACACTGTAGTGAAATTCACACCTTTCCTCCTGGACAACTCTATTCCAGTGAAAAGGGCTGGATCACTTATTATAGGCCCCACTGGTACGACACTGAAGTTTCCGCCGTGAAACTTTCCGAAGTTGAGCAAGTGAGAACGATGCTTAAAACAAAATTAGAAGAGGCCACCAAGAAAAGGCTTATGGCCGATGTTCCTCTTGGGTCACTCCTTAGTGGCGGGCTTGATAGCTCATTGGTAGCGGCCCTTGCTGCAAAAGAGCTCAAAAAAAGTGGAAAGCGTTTAACGACTTTCTCTGTTGGCCTGCAATCGGGAACCCTTGATCTTCTCAATGCAAAGAAAGTGGCCGAACATATTGGTTCTGATCATAAAGAAGTTATTTTTACCGTAGAAGAGGGGATCGCCCTACTTAAGGAGATGGTAACCCTGCTTGAAACCTTCGATGTCACCACCATTAGGGCCTCAACCCCTATGCATATCATGACCAAAGTCATTCGAGACCTAGGCTTTAAAGTGGTTCTGTCGGGAGAAGGTGCCGATGAGATATTTGGTGGCTACCTCTACTTTGGCCAGGCCCCAAGTGCGGATGAATTTCATAAGGAATGTGTGCGCAGAATTAAGCGTCTGCACACGGCCGACCTCCTAAGAGCAGACCGCTCCACCATGGGAGCTTCAGTAGAGGCCCGTGTACCTTTTCTGGATAAGTCCTTCCTCGATGTGGCGATGTCGGTTGATCCCGAACTCAAGATGATCCGTGAAGATCGCCCTGAGAAGTGGATTCTTCGCTCAAGCTTTGCCGGTGATGATCTCATTCCCGATGAAATTCTCTGGCGTCAAAAAGAACAATTCAGTGATGGTGTCGGATACTCATGGGTGGATGGACTCAAAGACTTTGCCGAATCCGTGGTCAGCGATGAAGAATTTGCTAAACGAGAAGAAACCTATCCTCATTTAACTCCCATGACTAAAGAGGCCTTCCTCTATCGTCGCATCTTTGCTGAGATTTTCCCCCACGCCGATGTCGCCAAACAAGCAAAGCGTTGGATTCCAAAATGGCAGGATTATGATGTAGACCCAAGTGGGCGAGCGAACTCTACCCATACGGAAACTTATCATGCTCCGGTGGAAGAAATGGCCGTAAAATAATATCAATAAAATAAAGAAAGGGTGAGGGCCACCCTTTCTTATGTGAAGGTCTCTTTTATTTATTCATAAAGGCCGTCTATTTCTTAGACATATTGTTCAGTTGTTTAAATATGTTTATGATAGGGCATGATTAAAATACCGATGAATGAGTTCAAATTTACATTCTCACGCAGTTCCGGGGCCGGAGGGCAGAACGTGAACAAGGTCAACACAAAGGCGACCTTGAGTTGGGATATGATGGCCTCAAGTGCCGTAAGCGCTGCTGTAAAGAAGCGCTTTTCTAGCAAATATGCTCGCTTTATGGTGGGAGATGAGGTGGTGATTCACTCACAAAAGTATCGAAGTCAAAATAAGAATATTGAAGACTGTGTGGCCAAACTCGAAGAGTATCTGGGCAAGGTAGAGTTTGCTCCAAAGAAGCGTGTTCCCACCAAACCGAGCAAAAGTTCTCAAAAGCGCAGGCTTGATCAAAAGAGTAAGGACTCGCAAAAGAAGAAATTACGTCAGGAGAAGTTTTAAAGCTATGGAAGTAATGCGCCAATTTAAGAAAATGAGCCTCTGGGATTTCATCGACCTAATGCAAGAGCAATGTGTAGGTTGTGGCAAGAGTGCTACTTACTTTATGTATTTGGATGAGATTAAAATGCGACGAATTGAATCCATTTCAGAAGGTGGTAACTTCAAGTTGCGCTCCTTGGCCAAGGATCTTTTGGCCGCCTATGAAAAGGAAGGGGAAAAAGATCCTTCCTTCACCACGGCCAAAGACCTGGAGAGCTTTCGCACTATTGTTAAT
>JBFHGF010000494.1:0-2408 GCA_041583335.1 Bacteriovoracaceae bacterium | reverse complement strand
AGCCGCTACGAAGGGTAATGTGGCAAATATTCCTTTGATAAACTGTCTGCGCTTCAGGGTCTTCTCCTAAAAGTAATCTGAGTTAATGATGGTTGCCATGAGGTCTTTAAGATTCCCCTCTGCTTTTAATTGTTGGGCCAATTTGGCCAGAAAATCAACTTCAGGGGAGCTCTTCTTTTCGCTATAAGATTTCATAATTTCACTCATGGGAATATCAATTCCTGTCAAAAATTCAAAATGTCTTTTGGCCGCGCAATAGTAGGGAGCATCTGTTTGGGCCAAGACTTCTCCAACTTGAGACAGAGAGGTAACATCTTGGGCAATTAAATTGCCTTTGATATCACGAAAGTAAACTTTTCCATCTGGAGCGGTTTGGTAGAGGGTTTCATATTTGTCCGGAAGCTCGTTGATAAAGCGCTTACTAGAGCTAATGGGATGCTGGTACACGGCCCTGATGGTGAAGTCACCATCATCGTCACCAGTATTGTAGCGCTCTAGGTTTCTTAATGTTGCGGCCATATAATCCATCGTGACATGGCACTTCATGCATTTGGCCTTTTTCATAAAGCCGATTTTACTTTTCTTATTCACATAACTTTGAACATCTGCCTCACTTAATAGAGGGAGATCAAGACAGAGGAAGTCTCTGAATACGGAGGTTGTCCACCTACGATCATAGTTAAAGACACTTTGGGTTTTGATATCCCTTTGACCAGTGTTGGCCAGAAGATAAGGGATCGTTCCTATCACTCCAGCTCCAATGGGATGTTGTGGGTGGAAACGGTAGCGGGCACCTTTCTTACCCATATAGCTAATGACATTGGGAGTATCAGCATTGGGGTTTATTCCAACGAGATCCCCAAATTCTACCAATTGAGGCTGCTCGAGATAGACTAGGGGGCCAAAAGATCCTGAGCTATCATCCTCTGCACCGGTTTTCCATTTTCCTTGGTCAACATCAAAGCGAAAGCCGTGAATATCTTTATCAAAGAAGAACTGATGCTTATGGGGTGATGATCGTAATGCTCTAAAGTACTGTTTTCCTTTGAATATATTTGAATAGTGGTTTTCTGAAAAGAGAGCATAGGTTAGAGGATATGAGGACTCGTTAAGATCATAGTAGTCGGTATTTACAAAGTCCTGAGTCTCTAGATTTAAATTCTTCATCTTAATCCAGCTATTATAAAACTTCTGGAAGGTGCTGATGATTTTTATATTTTCTGGACTTCTTGGTGAGAAATGATTGTCTTTATCAAAGTGAATATTATCAAAGAGGGAAATACATGCTTTCTTTCCTGAGATTTTCTCATCTTTAATTTGTTTAACAAGAGGGTGGCTACTGATGGGATAGTCGTTAAGAAGCTTAGCATAGCACTTATAGAACACCTTAATATCCCTTTCCGCTGCTGAAGTGTTTATGGATATTATGATGAATAGGCTTAATAAAGACTTTAACATTACACGGCCAATGGGCCTAGAACTTCTCTCAGTCCCTCATGGCCTTCAATATTAAACTGTATTTTGCATTTAGTGAGTATATTTTCAATTTCAATTAAACGTTGATAACGAACTTCAGGAGTTGAATCATTTGAGCACCAATCGTGTGCAGACTTATAATTGAGCTCACCTTTGGTCATCATTTTTTCAAAAACATCAAGTTTTGGATCGATAATGACGGCATTAACACCGACTTGTGAGATGAGATCACTATTGAAGCGAATAAACTTTAGTGTCTTGTGAAAGTCTTCTTCTTTCTCGTTAGGATAGCCAACAAGGATATTGAGCTTGATGCTTATATTTTTTCCTTTGGTCCTCAGAGAGCGAATCTTATCAAAAGTCTCATAGAGAATTTTCTCATTGTGGAATTTTCTCATATGCTTAAGAACAGAAGAAGAAGCTGATTCAAGTCCAAAATTAATGCTTCGGCAACCTGAATCATAGAGAAGTTCCAGGAGCTCAAGGTCATTCATATGTTGACCAAAACGAAACCAGCTCTGCCATAAAATCGCTAAATCATTTTCAATGATTTGAGAGCAGAGATCCTTAAGCCAACTGACGCGACTATTGATGAGGGCATCCGAAAAGCTAACTTTCTTATTCTTATAGGCCCGTAGAAGTTCAATGCATTGTGAGACGGGGGCCAAAATAAAGTTGGGGTAGTGAAAGTGCTGAGTGCAAAAACTACAGCGATAAGGGCAGCCGATTGAAAAGGAAGTCACGACGTCAAATGAGTTTTCTTCATCACGTGAATAGGCCATGGGAGTGAATTTATCGTGTTCAATGACTTGATCACTTAGTTTCCAGATTCCATTTCTATGGATGCTAAGTCCCGGGATGGTGTCACATTTTGTGAGGTCAAAATCTGCTTGGGCGACACTTTTCATGATCTCATCCGATCGACCTCGAGT
>JBFHGF010000493.1:0-2410 GCA_041583335.1 Bacteriovoracaceae bacterium | reverse complement strand
GACTTTGTGGGCCGCTAAATTTGCCCTCGATCGTTTAGGCTTTGTGGAACAAAAAGCGGGTCGCTATCAAGGACGCGTTATGGTGGTTGGAGCAACGGGAAGTATTGGCGCCGTG
The DNA here is from genome assembly GCA_041583335.1 of Bacteriovoracaceae bacterium. GTDB lineage: Bacteria > Bdellovibrionota > Bacteriovoracia > Bacteriovoracales > Bacteriovoracaceae. Next base: position 2,295 of record JBFHGF010000493.1, on the reverse strand, counting down.
AGTGCTAAGATCCTCGCTCAAACCTGGAAGGAAGTCGTTTTGGTGGCCCCAAGGGCCTATAAAGTCCTCGAGTTAAAAAAAGAAATAGAAGAGATTGATTCTGAAGTTGTGGTGTATGCTTCAACTGATCCCGATGCCTACAGTTCAACCTGTGATCTGATCATTACCACCACCAGTGCACAGGGAAAGAAAATCCTTGATATCGATGTCGTAAAACCTGGTGCGATTATTTGTGACGTCTCTCGTCCCTTTGATATCTCAGAAGAAGATGCCCTTAGCCGCCCGGATGTGATGGTGATTGCTTCCGGGGAAGTGATGTTACCGGGTCCCGTTAATTTTAAAGTCGACCTGGGACTGGAAGGAAATATTGTGTATGCCTGTTTGGCCGAAACCGCGTTGTTGGCCATGGAAGGAAAGTATGAAAGTTTCACCCTTTCACGCAGTATTTCTTATGAAAAAGTATTAGAGATTGATCGTATGGCCTTGGAGCACGGAGTACAGCTGAGCTGCATTATGGGACATAATGGTTTTATAGGTGATGATGAATTTGATCTTTGTCGAGAACATGCAATGAAGAAACTTGAGGGGAAAGGGCATGACTAAGAAGTATTTTGGCCAATTGAATTACACGCTAGGTAATGAAGACACATCGGTAGATGTTGAGATTGTGAAGCGACTCGGATCTAAGGACGTCTTCTCCATTGCGGGGTGCGGTTCACGTGCCCTACCTTTACTGGAATATTGTGACCACTTGGTTCTCAATGATGTTGGCCCCTATCAGCTCTCTCTATCACGCCTTAGGGCCGCACTCTATCGTAGTGTAGATTTTCAAGATTTCTTGCTCTTCTTTGATTATCCCCCTTATCACTCACAGGATAATACGCGCCGAAGAAAAGAGATTTTCTATAAGCTCGAGCTCGATGAACAAGATAAGGATTTCTTCTTTGGTGTCTTTACCGAAATCAAGTGGCAGTCTCTACTGTACTATGGAAGGTGGGAGCGCACCTTTCAAACTCTAAGCAAGGCCTTAAGGGTTATCTTGAAAAAAGATCATGATCGAATCTTTGATTTTCATAATCTAGAACAACAAAGAGAGTATTATCATGAGCGTTTTCTCAACCTTAACTGGAAGGCCCTGCTCTTTCTTTTGGGCAATAAATCTGTTTTCAATGCCCTGTTGTATAAAGGTGACTTCATCGTAAAGAATTATCCTGAAAGCCACTTTGAATACTATCAAAAGAGTTTTGAAAACCTCTTTACCCATAGTCTTGCCCGGGAGAGTTTCTTTGCTCATCTTTGTTTCTATGGCAAGATTATCCACTCTGATGGGAATCCTGTCGAAGCTTGGGAGAGTAACTTCAAGGCCGTAAAAGAGAAGCTAACCTCTGGTACAACGGAACATCGCCTCGAGATGGTTCAGGGAAATATGGTCGAGCTGCTGCACTCGCCTTTGTATGAAAATCAATTTGATTATCTTTCTCTCTCCGATGTTCCCAGCTATTTCCAAGGGGATGTGGAGAAGAACTTCTTGCAAGAGATGGCCCCTGCGCTCAAAAAAGGGGGCGTAGTTTGTATGCGCCACTATTTAAGGAAACCTAATTGTGATAAATCGGGTTTCAAAGATATTACCGATGATTTCACGCAGTTAACACTAAGTGAAAAAGTTGGGGTCTATCGATTTGAGATCTTACAAAAGCTATAGATGGTGACTTCTATGTCAAAAATACTCTTTCTGTTACTTACTTTGTATATCTCAAATATTTTTGCTGAATGCACTCAGCAGATCTATACCAATCATGAAAGTAAACTCGATCTGATTAAGATCGATCAAAAGCATGAAAGGGATAAGAAAGTATTTAAGAAAAGAATTGAGCGTGAATCTGACATCGCCCTTGAACTCGGCCAAAAGCTGGCCAAGAAGGAAGGGGATAAGAAGGTTATGTGTCAGCAGGGCCGTGATTCTTTAGGACGCCTTTCGGTTATCAAAAAAGAAGTCGATGAACTCTATAATAACCGCACAAAATCGCTTCAAAAAGAAATTGCTGATTCAGTGGCCCACTGTTCTGCTGACCCGGGGCTTGAGTACTTTTTGCAAGATATGAATAATATGATCAAGTATGAGTTTCATAGCTACCGCTCCAAGGCCAAGACCCTGCGTGCTCGATACAAAAGCTCCATTGAGGTCGTGAAAACTGGCCTTGAAGAGATAGTAAAAAAGACTTGCTTCTGATCATTAATGATCTTGGTCCTGACCTTGGTTATTTCCTTGGTCTTGATCATTCCTTTGCCCTTGGG
>JBFHGF010000492.1:0-2425 GCA_041583335.1 Bacteriovoracaceae bacterium | reverse complement strand
TAGAGAAACAAGTGGCCTAGTCCAACCATAGAGGAAGTTCGCCTTCAGGTGACCGGTGCGATATTCTTCTACTTGGTGATCATATTGCTGCATGGACCAGTCTTCTAATCCATAGCTGCGAATTACATCAATCCCACTGATAAACTCGGCAAGCTTTGCATTGAGCATACTGCTGGCCTTAGACAGGCGACGGTTAGCGGTTCTCACCACACCACGGGTGGCATAGATAAAGAGAAGTGATGGCACAATACTGATAATGAGGACAGAGCCCAGTTTCAAATCAGTGACCAGCATGGCGATGATGGCGAGAGTTGCCATAAAAGCCGAATTGAGTAGACGGCCTAGACTTCCTGTAAAGAAGTTTTCGATGCCTTCGACATCATGGGTAACTCGAGTGACTACTCGCCCTTGGGGTTGGCGATCATAGAAACCAATAGGAAGTTTTTGTAAGTGATGAAAGAGGGCTAAGCGGATCGAGTAGATGGACAAACCACTATTGAGGCTGATCAGCTTCCTTCCTAACCACATAAAGATAAGGGAGATGACCTCAAGACCCAAAATAAAGAGAGCATAACGATAAGATTTTGAGGCCTCACCAGCAATGAGCCCCTCCTCTACAAGTTTTCCCATTAAGCGTGCCGAAAAGAGGGCACAGAAAGAGCTTCCCATAATGAGGGCCAGTCCCGTGAGTAGACCTTTCTTATATTCTGAAGCAAAGACCAGTAGCCGCTTGAATGAACCTAGATCAGAGAGGGAAAAAGAACTGATTGCATTATCATCTTGTTCATCGGCGAGCATGAAGCTTTGATCAACTTCGACTTGGGCATTGGTCTTTTTGTCCCTTGCTGATTTCTTTTTGGATGAATGTATTTTCTTTGTTTTTTTTAAACTCAAAATGTTGGCCTAAAAGTCTAATAAGACATCACAATATTTAAGGGTCGACTTTCTATGGGCAACCCACACCAATGTTTCTTCTTTTAAATTCTCATTTAACTGGGAGAGGATCTTCTCTTCCGTGATGGTATCCACCGCACTTAAGCAGTCATCAAAGAGATAGACTGAGGCCTTACGGGCCAGGGCGCGGGCCAAAGTAAGTCTTTGCTTTTGGCCACCGGATAAATTGATGCCCCACTCTCCCAAAGGTGTATCGAGACCGAACTCGAATCCTTTAACATCCTGAGCGAGGCAGGCCAATTCAAGATAGTGCCACACTTCCTCTTCAGTCATCTCTTGATCGAGTGTTATATTGGCACGAATAGTATCCGCAAAGAGAAAGGGCCTTTGCGGAACTAAACCAATCGCCTTTCTGAGTTGGTCATGAGAGTAGTGGGAGAAATCGTAATCTTGAAAACTCACCTCTCCTCTATAGTCACGTTCAAGTCCTGAGAGTATCTTAATGAGGGTCGACTTTCCACTGCCAATAGGGCCCGTTATTCCTAAACGCTTACCTTGGTGAAGTTCAAAAGAAAGTTTGGAAATCACATCTTCTGAACCATCAGCAAAACGAAAAGAGAGGTCTTCAACTTTATAGATAAGAGGAAGGTCGCTCGTGTTGTGCTCACCTTTTACAACCATCGGCTTTGAGAGGTTTGATAAATGGGGATCTTTTTCTTGTTGAAAAATTTCATCAAGGCGAGAAAGACTAGTAAACGATTTCTTCCACTCGGAGATGATAAAGCCCAGTTCAAAGAGTGGATCTTGTAAGAGGAAGATAAGCCCCTGCATGGCCACAAAATCACCAATGGTTAGGGATCCGTCCAGAACATAGGGAATCCCCACAAAGAAAAGCACAATATAGCTGATGATAGATGATGAACCCATCACCGGAATATAGCGTAGGGAGGTATAGACAGCATCGAGGCGCTTTAGGCGATATTCATCTGCAATTGAGCGCAACCTTTCATACCAGAAGCCTCCGGTTTGATTCACCCTTTGTAAGCGGATCGTCGACACCACTTGGGTGGTGAGGTCGTTGAAATCTCCGAGGTGTTCTTGGGCCACGCGATACTTCTCCATCTCCAGGGCCGAGAGCTTGCGAATAGCGATTGGCAGCAAGAAGATAATGGCAAAAGCATAGAAAGTTAAAGGCATATGGATCGTCAACATCGTCCCTAAGGTGAAGATACCAAGAAAAACGACATCAAAGATTCCCACTAAAGTGAAACCGTAGATAAAGCGACCAGAGTTCACAACGGAAGTAGAGGCATTCATGAGAACCCCCTTTGTGAAGCGCTTAACAAGGTCATCTGTTTTAAAGTAACGAACATGTTCCCACAACTGAGACTTTAGCTCACTGGAGGCCATATGGGTTTGACGGGCCGTGGTTAAGCGCCAACCCATGCGAAAGAAGAAGAGCAATATGCGAAAGGTAACGATCGCGATAAAGAGGGCCACGAGAGTTTGGTGGCGTGTGTCTTGTTCAAAG
>JBFHGF010000491.1:0-2429 GCA_041583335.1 Bacteriovoracaceae bacterium | reverse complement strand
TTGATCAAGTCCTACAATTCGGTTACGTTTGGAAGATTGTATCCAACGATGAAAGGTTCTCTTAAAATCTTCATATAATTTATTCTCGTCACTAATACGCTGATCAAGAATTGATTTGAGCGTTCCATGAATTTCTCTATCGTATAAAGGTCGTGGGCGACTATATTCTAAGTGACTGGGGTCAAACATTTGCAATCTCCTGAATCCATGGATCATACTTCTCCCTAGCAGGAATGAGTCCTCTCTTTTGCTCCAAAAAAGACAGCCATTGGTAGGCCTTCCTCTGTTGAGAGAGCTCGAGCTGCTCACTTTCTATATAGTGGCAAAGATCCTCAAGGTTGTTAATTTTATCCCTATGTTTGAATTCTCGCAATTTTGTTGCAATGACTTGCCTCATTCCCTGGGGCAGGGCACGCAAGTCATTGTAGGGCTGCCTCGCAATGGTGAAGTTAATTTTATAAAAGTTAGGATGATCTTCAAAACGCTCAATAAGTTTTTTAAAATCATCAACTAAAGTAAAGACATTAAAGAGGCTTGCAGTAAAGTCAAGAGACAAAGGCTCCCCTTTACTTGCATTAAGAAAGAACTCAATATTCTTTTCTATTCGCTCATAGGAAAAGCCTCGAATCCATTCGTAGTTGGCACCAACACCATCGATACTAACTCCAATTTCAATCTCTAAATCAGAGATTAAATGGGCCATTCTTTCCGTGGTCAAGCTTCCATTGGTTTGAATATAAATACTTGGAATGGATTGACCTTGATCTACTCTTAACTTTAAGTGTTCTAAGAGCGTAAAGGTTTGTGGGGCCAAGAAAGGCTCTCCCCCTTTAATCATCAAGTGTTGTATTGAGTCCATTTCCTTCAAGATAGAGCTAAAGAAGCCCTCATCCATTGAGAAATTTACTTCGGCCTTCCCCTCGCGAAAATTCATGCCTAGGCTTCGGGCCTCAACTTCCTCCTCATTCCAAGAGTGGGAGTAACGAGAGGAGCACATGGCGCATTTTAAATTACATTTATTAGAAAAAGAGAGGTTCAGCTCCAAGACTTTGGGCTCTTGCCTCTTTGCCAAAAGTTTACTCTGCTCATCTCCATAGAAAAGGTAGCCCCGCTCCCATATCCTTTGGCGACGACTTAGCTGCCCTAGCTGTTCAGCCTTTTTGCAGTTCCTACACTCAGCGGGAAATTGTCCCTGTGCAAATTGATCTCGAATCTTTTGATAAGACAGGCCATTCCAAATAGAACTTAAATCCCTTTTTTCATTCCCCGCTAAGCTCGCCAAGGAAAAGTGAGAACTTGGGCATAGCTGAACAACACCGTCGGGCTCAATCGTTAGAGAAGAAAAAGGAAATACACACTTTACCTGGGACATAGGAAGTATTGTAGCACGCAAATATTTTATTTATACCCCGCGTCCTTTGAATATTTTGGGCCAATAAAAAAGACCAGTCTAAGCTGGCCTTTCTCTTTAATTTAAATGGGAAAATGATTAATTAACCATCATTTCCAATAGAACCAACGGGACAAGCTTCAAGTTGTTCCATGCAAAGTTCAATTTCTTCATCGGTTTGAGGTTGCTTCTTTACATAAGCATTACCATCTTCATCTTCGGCAAAGAAATCTTCTGCACCTGTATAGCAAACGTTGCATGCGATGCATCCTTCGCCATTATCATCATCGGGATCAGTACAATACCAACTCCCTGCAATATTTTGAGAGTGTTTCATTTTAGGATTTGCCATTTTGGCCTCCTTCGTCATTAATGGTTACTAGCTAAAACTTTAAAATATTTCAGATTATCTTACCCATTTTTTCTCAACTAATCCATCAATATTGGCCTCGCAATTTTTTGATCTCTAAAAAGTCTAGAATATGCTCTCCCCATTTAAATTGATCCTACTTTAAGCCCTTAGTTTATTGCCTATAGGGGGCATTTTTGCGAGAATGACCCCTACTTAATTATTAAAAATTTCATGCGTGAAAACCTTGGAGACAAAAGTGTCGAATACAACCCCAGAGTTTCTGACCAAGGCCAAGAGCTGGGCCAATAATGCAGCCTTTGATGAGAATTCCAGAAAAGAAATCCTAGAACTTATCGAAAGTGATGACCTCAAGGAGATTGAGGAGAGATTTTACAAAGACCTCGAGTTTGGAACGGGAGGAATGAGGGCCGTTCTGGGACAGGGAACCAATCGCCTCAACAAGTATAATATCAGAAAAGCGGCCCATGCTGTCTCGCTTGCAGTGCTTAGCGCCAAACCCGCCGATATGAAAGTGGCCATCAGCTATGACAGTCGTAACTTTTCTTTCGAATTTGCCAAAGAGGCCGCTTGCGTCTTCGCTGCCAATGGAATTAAGGCCCTGATCTATAAGCGCCTCAATCCCGTGGCCCTTGTTTCCCATGCCATCCGCTTCCACAACTGTAGTGC
>JBFHGF010000490.1:0-2430 GCA_041583335.1 Bacteriovoracaceae bacterium | reverse complement strand
GACCTTTTACGATTTTTTCACGGTTAAAGGGCTCTCGTCTTCCATCGGCCTTGACGACATCAGGAACTTGAATATTCATCATCTCGTAGGTGGTGAAGCGTTTATCACAGCTTTCACATTTTCTACGTCTGCGAATAGTCATCCCGTTGTTAAGGATTCTTGTTTCAATAACTTTTGTATCTGTGGCCTGACAACTTGGACAGTGCATGGATATTCCCTTTTGCTGGTTCTTTTAACTGGGCTCCATAGGAAAAATTTGAGGAGCTCAAAAAAAAGAAAACCCTTTAGGTTTAATTAAACCCAAAGGGTGTAAGTCCTATTGTTTTACCTTGTTAGGGTCTTATCTGTAAACTGGGAAGTCTGCACATAAGGCCTTGACTTCATTTGAAACAGCTTCGATTTCCGCAGGGTTATCTTTGTTTTTAAGAACTCGTCCTACCCATGAGGCCACTTGCACCATATGTTCTTCAGTTAAGCCACGCGTCGTAATCGCAGGAGTTCCAACTCTGATCCCAGAAGTGATAAAGGGAGATTTCTTATCTCCAGGAATCATATTCTTGTTACAAGTGATATGGGCCTTCTCAAGCAGCTTCTCAGCTTCTTTACCAGTTAGACCGATGCTATCTACATTTACGAGGACCAGATGGTTATCCGTACCTCCAGATACGATCTTAAGACCAACTTTTTCAAGCTCAGTGGCCAGTCTCTTGGCATTCTTTACCACTTGTTCCTGATAGGTTTTAAATTCGGGCTGAAGGGCCTCTAAGAACGCCACGGCCTTGGCCGCGATCACATGCTCAAGGGGTCCACCTTGAATACCAGGAAAGATATTGAAGTTTACCTTCTTGGCCAGCTCCTCATCATTCGTTAGGATAATCCCACCGCGAGGTCCACGCAGAGTCTTATGAGTCGTAGAAGTTACGAAGTGAGCATATTCCATTGGGCTGGGGTGAACGCCTGCAGCAACAAGTCCTGCAATATGGGCCATATCTACCATTAGGTAAGCACCAACTTCATCAGCAATTTCTTTGAACTTCTTAAAGTCGATTGTTCTTGAGTAAGCTGATGCACCAGCAACGATCATTTTTGGTTTTTCTTTTAGGGCCATTTCACGAAGCTGATCGTAATCGATTTCTTCTGATTCAGGATTAAGTCCATAAGAAACAATATTGAATAACTTTCCAGAAAAGTTAACAGGAGAGCCGTGGGTCAGGTGTCCACCTTGAGAAAGGTCCATTCCCATAACTGTGTCACCTGGCTCAAGAACCGAAAAGTAAACGGCCATATTGGCCTGTGATCCAGAGTGGGGTTGTACGTTGGCAAACTTAGCTCCAAAGAGTTCGCACAGGCGATCAATTGCAAGTTGCTCTGAGCTATCTACAAATTCACAACCACCGTAGTATCTCTTCTTAGGATAACCTTCAGCATACTTATTGGTCAGAATAGATCCCTGTGCCTGAAGAACGGCAGAAGAAACATAGTTTTCAGAAGCAATAAGCTCTAACCCTTCTTCTTGTCTTTTGCGCTCAAGATCGATGAGCTCGGCAATTTTTGGGTCCATTGCAGTAATTGAAGTCGAGTTAGGGTGAAACATTTTAGGCTCCTTCTCTTTTGAGAATTAGTGAACAGTTGGTTCCGCCAAAACCAAAGGAGTTGTTAAGGGCGTAATCAACTTGTTTTGCGATTGATTTATTAGGAACATAATTAAGGTCACAAGCTGGATCTTGATCCTGAAGGTTAATCGTAGGGGGAAGATTTCCAGTGTATAGGGCCATGGCACAGAAAATAGATTCAATACCACCGGCCGCACCAAGAAGGTGACCAGTCATTGATTTAGTCGAAGAGACATGAAGGTTATAAGCATGATCACCAAATGTCTTCTTAATGGCACCGGTCTCTCCAATATCTCCGAGAGGAGTTGAAGTTCCGTGAGCATTTACATAACCAACTTTATCAGGTGAAAGTCCGGCCATTGCCAGTGAAGCTTTCATACATTGAGAAGCACCAAGTCCTTCCGGATGGGGAGCTGTTATATGGTAGGCATCTGAACTTGAACCGTGACCTACGACTTCAGCATAAATGGTAGCACCACGAGCTACCGCTTTATCATAATCTTCAAGAACGAGAATACCTGCGCCTTCACCCATAACGAATCCATCTCTTCCTGTATCAAATGGACGAGAAGCTGTTGCTGGATCATCATTGCGACGAGAGAGGGCCTTCATGTTAGAGAAACCTGTAATCGTTAATTCTGAAATAACAGATTCAGTACCACCTGTGATCATCACATCGTGACGACCCATCATGATCTCATCTGTAGCTGTTCCAATGGCATGAGCAGCAGAGGCGCAAGCACTGGCCACAGTATAGTTAATCCCTTTGATTCCTTGTTGAATCGTAACCAGACCAGAGGCCATATTGGGAATGATG
>JBFHGF010000489.1:0-2432 GCA_041583335.1 Bacteriovoracaceae bacterium | reverse complement strand
GTGGCCGAGGGAGAGCTGATTAAATTGAAGAATCGAGAAAGTTATTGGTTCTTGAGAAAGATAGAGCGCTTCCAAGATCTAAGCGAAAGTGGGCAATTGGTTATGGTCAAGCAAAGTCGAGATAAGCGAAGACCATTTATTGCTCGCCGGACGTTGAAGGTTAAGGGCCGTGCTGGTGAACAAGAATACTTTCAGGTTTCAGAAGATACCGGAGTTCCCGAAGATCTTATCTTCGAAGAAAATGACTTCTTTATGTCCGATAAATTGGTGGACACAAAACCCACTAAGAAACATGACTTTGAAATCAATCGCAACTCAAACTACGTGAAAGTGGGAAATGAGTTTGATGAGGAATTTAATCAAGAGAGGAATCGATTAATGACTCCTAGTGATGAAGGGGATCGAAATCTCATTCGTCAGATTAAGAAAGATGCCAAGAGGAAGGTATGGGATTCTACTTCTCGTAACTCAGTTGAAAAATACAATAAGCTTAAGTACGGATTGAAAGGCCTCTATGCCGGTATCGAAACCAATCCTAATAATAACCTCCATGAGGGAACGGACTTCTTAGATTATAGATCGCGCAAACTTATTGAGCAGCGCGAACGAGAAAAAATCTCACCCGAAGTCGTTGAGCGTATAAAAAGAAAAGGTCCTCGCTGGTCGCAAGGAATGGATGATGATCAGCTTCGCCAATACTTAATTGCCACGGGTATAGAGGGAGAGCTACGGCGTCAGAAAGAGGCCCTTGCTGATAGGCCAGGGCATGAACTGATCCTTCGTTATACCACGGGGCTACAGTCTTTCACAACAGAAGATGATCCCAGCAATAGGGGAACCGACTACGCCTTGGGACTTTCCTATGAGTGGCACCTCAAGGGAACCATGTTAGGACTGCGCTATTGGACGATGGAATTTGGCCTTGAACGAGGAATTTCTCACTATGATGTGGGGGGAGTTAATGCTCGAATTGTTGAAGGGTCCCTTAAGGGGAGTGTTAACTATTATTTATGGAATGAACCTTCTTCTATTCGCAAGTATATGCCCTATATTGGAGTTGGTATCAAGAGAGGAAATGGCGATCTCGAATCCTTCTCTTTTGATAATGTCTATCGCTATCAATTGCTCTCTCTTCCCACTGCTTTGATGGGACTTAAGTATCGTTTCCAAGCAGGAGATGCCAAGGACGATGCTCTTGATTACGGAATTGGGATTAACTTTCAATTGCTCTATGAAAGCTTGAGGTACAACGCCCAAGATGTGTTAGAAGATAATATCGAATCAGTGATTAGTGTCAATCAACTTAAATTCACTGTGGGAATGAATATATATTTTTAAGGATGAATTATGAGGCCTTTGTTCTCGAAATTTCTTTTATCAATGGGAATCCTATTCTTAGGAGTACACAGTTACGCTCTTGAGATTGATGAAAAATTAACGACTCGCTTTCTTAAGATTTCTCGTTCTAAGAAAACGGTTCTACTCAATCGTGGATTGGAAGATGGATTGGTCGTAGGCGATCATGCCAAGTTCTTTCTCACTTCAGGGGTCATCGCTCGTGGAGTAGTGGTCAAGGCTTCTCCTACAAGAAGTATTTGGAGTATTTATCGTATTGTCGATGATGCGAGTATGTATGCAGATAAAGTGGTGAATATTAAAATTACATCCGCTTTAGAGACGACGGAAGATCCTTCTAAGAGTCTCTATGATAATTCAAACGCTACCATGACCGCTGGAACAGAGGTTATGGCCATAAGAGGTGAGCCCGCTCGCGTGCAAACGATGGGGGATCTTAGTGCCGATGATCGACAGGAGTTAGGCTCCATGGGGAACTTGGATTCAGAGGCCTATGATAGCTCGGGGATTGATTCTTCCCGCACGATTGAGGCCTTCGGACTAGTTCAATTTAGTTCTTTGAGCACGACGGTAGACGAAGGGGGAGATGGTAACTATACCGGTGGAGATTCAACTATTGATTTTAGTGTGGGAATTGAAAAGTACTTTAACTCACCCAATAGCTTTCTTGGAAAAATGAGTTTCTATGGAGTTATCCACTCTGGAAATTATCAGACAACTTCAGTTCAAGGAAATCAAGTGACCAGTTCTGTTTTTGAATACGGGATCGGTGCCCACTACCACTTTGGTGGTTCACCACTGAGCTATAATAAATTTATTCCCTTTGTTGGTGGATCTTTGGGGATAGGAAATGTATCCGATGACGTTCAGGTTCTCTCAAGTAATAGCACTTCACCTTCAAATACCGAAGAAGGAACTTCAAGTTTCCTGACTGTGGCCGGTGGATTAAAGTACTTCACACGTAGTGGTTTTGGTGCACGTGTGATTCTTGATTACTATCAAAGAAGTGAAACTTACGAAGTTGAAAACTCAGAAGAAAATTTCGTAAAAACTGTATCCGGTCCACGAATCCTCCT
>JBFHGF010000488.1:0-2434 GCA_041583335.1 Bacteriovoracaceae bacterium | reverse complement strand
AGTATCTCTTAACTTTTTGTTTTTCTCTTAATTGCGTTCCGTAGCCAGACAATTTGCTTTTTTTAGCACCATGCTGACCAGGAGCAGTTTGTCTTCTATTTAATGCGCATTTGTCGCTGTAACATCTGTCACCCTTTAGATAAAGCTTTTGGCCTTCTCTACGACAAATTCTACAAGATGGTCCTGTATATCTTGCCAATTAAAACACCTCCTAATACTATATAAACTACACTCTTCTTCTTTTTGGTGGTCTACAACCATTATGTGGAATTGGAGTTACATCTGCGATAGATGTAATTTCAAGTCCTGTAGCTTGAAGTGCTCTAATAGCAGCTTCTCTGCCTGATCCCGGTCCTTTTACAAAAACCGATACAGATTTTAAACCATGCTCCATAGCAGATTTAGATGCAGCTTCAGCAGCCATTTGAGCGGCATAAGGAGTAGATTTTCTAGATCCTTTAAAACCTAAGCTACCTGCGCTAGACCATGCTATTGCATTGCCGTCATTATCCGTTAAAGTTACAATTGTGTTGTTGAAAGTTGCTTGAATATGAGCTTGGCCACGTTCTACGTTTTTGCGTTCACGCTTTTTTCTCACTTTACGTGCTTTTTTAGCAGCAGCCATGTTTTACGCCTCCTTTGTCACCTATTTTTTCTTCTTACGGCTAACAGTTTTCTTAGGACCTTTTCTAGTTCTTGCATTCGTCTTTGTTTTTTGTCCACGAACTGGAAGACCTTTTCTATGTCTGATGCCTCGGTAACAGCCAATTTCTTTTAATCTTTTGATGTTCATTGCGATTTCACGTCTAAGGTCACCCTCAACAAGTACTTCATCTTCAATGAGTTGTCTTAATTTACTTACTTCTTCTTCAGTGAGATCTTTAACTCTAGTATCTTCACTAATGCCAGCTTTTGCTAACAAGTCTTGAGAAGTAGGTTTTCCAATACCATAGATGTAAGTTAAGCCGATAACAGCTCTCTTCTCTCTAGGCAAGTCAACACCTGCAATTCTTGCCATTGAATTACACCTCCTATGTGTATAAACTAATGTTATATTGTCGGTAATAATTTATTTCAAATATAAAGTTTTTCAGCCGCGCTTTATATTTGCTTGCTTTATCGCGCCAGATTAACCTTGCGTCTGCTTGTGCTTTGGATTAATGCAGATCACCATTACTTTACCTTTACGTTTGATGATTTTACACTTCTCGCACATGGGTTTCACTGATGGTCTAACTTTCATTGTTATCCCTCCTTATGACTTTCCACGCCACACGATCCTACCACGAGTAAGATCATACGGCGATAAATCTAGTGTTACTTTATCTCCAGGTAAAATTCTGATGAAATTCATTCTGAGCTTACCTGAAATATGAGCCAACACGATATGTCCATTTTCTAACTTCACTTTAAACATTGCATTTGGCAATGCTTCAACTACTACGCCTTCTACTTCTATAGAATCACTTTTAGCCATTAGAATCACTCCTCCTAACTTGGACTTGATCAAGTCTGTCTGCAACTTTCTTCCTAAACCATGCGTCATTTATCGCATGAGCCTCCAAAATTCTATGTTGAATTTCTTCATCCGGTTCACCCAACTTAATGAGATGCATGACTTTTTTCTTTTTCGGGTTTTCAAGTTTACGCAAATCGCCGTCAACCACTTCAACATACTTGTCATCGATGATTTTAGTCACGATTAAGACCTTACCTTTATCTCGTCCTGCTCTTGACTTGACAAACTGACCGACTTGAAGCTCTTGTGATGATATTAGCATCACGACACCTCACTTTTGGAACATGTTAAGAGCAGTGGCTCACCATCGGTGATGATGACTGTATTTTCGTAATGTGCCGACAATGATTTATCTATCGTCACAACGGTCCATTCATCATCCAAAACTCTTACTCTAAAATCGCCTGAATTAATCATCGGTTCAATGGCTAGTGCCATCCCTTTTTCCAATCTCGGCCCTCTACCTGGAGCACCATAATTCGGAATAGGAGGATCTTCATGCATTTGCCTTCCGATACCATGACCTACGAAATCTCTTACAACACTGAAGCCTTTTTCTTCAGCATAGGTTTGAATGGCGTTTGACACATCAGACAACCTATACCCTAATTTACAATACTTCAATCCCTCAAAGAAACTCTCTTCAGTGACTTTAATCAGCTCTAAAGCTTTTTCACTCACTTTGCCAACTGGATGTGTTCTATCAGCATCACCATGATATCCATTTTTGAAAGCGCCTATATCTATACTGATGATATCGCCTTCCTTAAGGGTTGTCCCTCCTGGAATGCCATGAATCACTTGATCATTTACGGAAGCGCATATCGACGCGGGATATCCATGATAGCCTTTGAAAGAAGGCGTCGCACCATTTTCCCTAATCACCGCTTCTGCTATCGCATCAAGCTCGCCTGT
>JBFHGF010000487.1:0-2436 GCA_041583335.1 Bacteriovoracaceae bacterium | reverse complement strand
TGAGCATTACCGAAGATCTTATGGAACAAGGGTGTGGCGCTATTGTTGTGGCCTGTAATACGGCCACGGCCATTGCCATTGATGAGATGAGGAAAATTTTCAATCTTCCCATTATCGGTATCGAGCCCTACCTCAACTATATCAACAAAGCTCCGGAAAAAGATTTTCAACAAGGCCATGTGGGTGCTTTGGTTACCCTTAATACCTTTCAAAGTGAGCGCTTTAAAAGACTTAAAGAGCTTAGGGATCCAGAGGACTTAGTAAAAGTTGAGGCGATTGCGGAGCTGGCCAGTCTCGTTGAAGAACTCATTGCCAAGCAAAATTTAGAGGACTTCAAAAAGAAATTATCTTTATTACTTTCGGCCGTTTCGTCCCATCAGTGGAAGGAAGTTATTTTGGGCTGTACTCATTATCCACTTATTGGTGAATTTATTTCGCAGCAACTTGGGGCCAAGTGCATTTCTCCCACGGAGAGTGTTGCCTTGCAGTTGGAAAATAGACTTGGTGTGACAAGTGCTGATATCCAAGGACCTTGCCCCGATGATTATCCCTTGGATTGTTCTTTTGATTACCTCGATACAAGAGCTGGAAAGCGATGCCAAAAGAAGATGTCTGATTTTCTTTTTTGGCGCTATTAACTGGCGCCCAACGACCTTGTATTGCCTTTTAGCTTAGGCGATGTCTATAATACGCAAAACCCATTTAACAGGAGACGTGATTGTGACAACAGACACTAAAATTAGTTCCATTAAGGCCCGTGAAGTTCTTGATAGTCGTGGTAATCCCACGGTAGAAGCGGATGTATTTTTGGCCAATGGATCTTGGGGTAGAGCGAGTGTTCCCTCAGGTGCTTCCACTGGTAAGCGTGAGGCCCTCGAATTAAGAGATGGAGATACCTCTCGTTATATGGGTAAGGGTGTTCTCAAGGCCGTGAATAATATCAATCAAACGATCGCTCCTAAGCTTATTGGTTTCGATGTAACCAACCAAAGAGGGTTGGATGGTCTTATGCTAGAACTCGATGGAACTAAGAATAAAGAAAATCTTGGGGCCAATGCCATTTTAGCGGTTTCTATGGCGGCCTGTAGAGCTGCGGCAAACGCACTTAATATGCCTTTGTATCAATATATGGCCGAAAAACTCAATATTCCCAATCCTGTAGGGGCCAAGCGCCTGCCTGCTCCTTTGATGAATATCATCAATGGGGGAGAGCACGCTTCCAATAATCTTGATATCCAAGAATTTATGATTGTTCCTCATATGAATAAACTCTTTTCTGAAAACTTCCGTGCTGGAGTTGAAGTCTTTCATAACCTTAAGAAAGTGCTTTCTGGAGCGGGACACTCAACTAATGTGGGAGATGAGGGAGGATTTGCTCCTAATCTTCAGTCCCACGAAGAGGCCATTGAGTCGATTCTTACGGCAGTTGAAAAGGCCGGATACCGCCCAGGTGTGGATATCTCAATTAGTCTTGATGCTGCCGCCTCAGAATTCTTTGAAAATGGTCAGTATAAAATGCAAGGAAAGTCCTTCACTAGTGACGAAATGATTGAATATTACTCAAATCTTGTCTCTAAGTATCCGATCTATTCTATTGAAGACGGACTAGCGGAAGAAGACTTTCAGGGGTGGGTTAAGTTAACGGCCGCCCTCGGTGATAAAGTTCTGCTCATTGGTGATGACCTCTTTGTGACGAATAAAGAAATCCTTGAAGTGGGGATCAAAGAAAAGCAAGCGAACTCAATCCTTATTAAAGTTAATCAGATTGGTTCCCTTACCGAAACTTTTGATACTCTTGATCTCGCTTTTAAGAATGACTTTAAGGCCATCATCAGCCACCGCTCAGGAGAGACAGGAGATAGCTTCATTGCTGACTTAGCTGTTGCTTGTGGGGCAGGACATATTAAAACTGGAAGTGCTTCGCGTTCTGACCGTATTGAAAAATACAACCAACTTCTTCGTATTGAAGAAGAGCTTGGGACAGCGGCTCGATTTGATTGTGTAAAATAATTAAAATCCTGACCTTGTTCTAAGCCTATCGTTTAGGACAAGGTCAATATGACAAAGCGTTTCTTACAGGCCCTACATTTTCAACAAAGCTTTATCACCACATTCTTTTTTTCGGCCTTTGTCGCTTCCTTTGCTGTTGCCCTACCTGAAATGATCTCCCTAGGGATCCCTCAATTTCTGCTTCACTATCCTTTGACCAGCTCACTTGTGGTCTTCAACTATTCTAGTTTTCTGGATGTGGCCTACTCTATTCGCTATCTTCCCTTTTCCAAGTACTATCCCGTCGTACTCTATATTCAAAGCGTATTCTATTTTGGGGTGGCCTATGAATTTCAAGATCAGGCGGCGGCGTTCTTAGGAGTACTTCCGGCCCTTACTGGAATTATTGCGCTCTCTAAATTATGGACTATCGGTGATAGGCAAGGT
>JBFHGF010000486.1:0-2451 GCA_041583335.1 Bacteriovoracaceae bacterium | reverse complement strand
CTCCCCTCATCTACCCTCTTTCAAGGGCTCAGTGAATTTCATGCTCGTGCTACCCTTCATGGTGTTCAGCTCTACTACAATCGCAATGAAATCGGTCGTTGGTCTTCTAAGATTCGTTTTGAAAGAAAGAGTACGGCCACCAACTGGTTTGACCTCGAACTTGAAATTGATGGCGATGATATGGAGATCATTAAAAATCTTGATCTCGACAATGGTCTGGCCCTCTCCAAAGACGGCCTAGTTCTTTTAACTAAAGAACAAAAAGACGTCCTCAAGTTTGTTAAGAAGTATACCCAATACGAAGCTCAAAATAAGTACACAGAAACCAAGGAAGGCGAAGAAGGTCAGGAAAGTGAGACCGTCAATAAGTTCGTCCTCCCCTTTAACCGGGCCCGTATTTTTGAGCTCTTTGAACTCAGAAAGCTGGGTATCGATGGCGCCCTTACTCCAGAGGAAGTTCAACTGTGTGAATCACTCGCCACTCTTGAAAATACGCCTGAGTACCCCCTTCCAGAACACTTGGAAGATGTACTCAGACCTTACCAAAGAAATGGTTACAATTGGCTGCGCTTCCTCCACGAAAATAAGCTGGGGGCCTGTCTGGCCGATGATATGGGTCTTGGTAAAACTCTACAGACGATTACCTTTCTCACTTCTATCTATGAGCAAATTGATAAAGTTCTCATTGTTTGTCCGGTGACGATTCTTCTCAACTGGGAAGCGGAATTTAAAAAGTTCTCCGATATTGATGTTCATATCTATCACGGCGGTGAGAGGAATATCGACTCTGGCCATAAAATTATCCTGACCTCTTATGGGGTGATGAAAAGAGAAGTAGAAGAAACCTTTAGCAAACAGAATTTTGATATTGTGATCCTCGATGAGGTTCAGCATCTTAAAAATATTCGCTCTCTAGGGGCCTATGCTGCTCGCCAACTTCAGGCGAACTTCAGAATCTGTTTAACCGGTACACCGGTGGAAAACGACCTTGCCGAGTTCTACAATATTCTCGACCTCTCTATTCCAGGAATCTGGGGTGATCTACAATTTGTAAGAACGGCCTCAAGTAAGAAGAGTCGTCTCCTGGCAAGAAAAACGGCCGCGCCTTTTATTTTGAGACGAACAAAATCTCAAGTACTCACAGACCTTCCTCCAAAAATTGAAAACGATGTTATTCTCAATTTCTCTGAACATGAGAGCAATGACTACAAATCAAGCCTAATTAAAATTAAGAGTAAAATTGAAAGTGCTCCCTCTAAAAAGAAGTATGGAGAGATCCTACGTGGACTGCTCGAACTCAGACAGAAATGCCTGTGGCAAAACCGTAATGGTGAGATGACTTTTAGGGAAGCAGGAATCGATTCCGTCAAAGTTGAGTTTCTCATTGAAACTCTCGAGCAAATCATTGAAGAAGGCCATCAGGCCATCATCTTTAGCCAATTCACGACGTACTTGGATCTCATTCAAAAGGTCATTCGCGAGCGCCACTGGAAAGTCGCACGAATCGATGGAACTCAGAGCGTGAAAAAGCGTCAGGCCCAAGTGGAAGTATTCCAAGGTGGAGAAGCTCCTATTTTCCTTATCTCATTGAAAGCTGGGGGTGTGGGGCTTAACTTAACCGCGGCCAGCTACGTATTCATTATGGACCCATGGTGGAACCCGGCCGTAGAAAGTCAGGCCATCGACAGGGCCCACCGTATTGGCCAGCAAAACACCCTGACCGTCTATCGACCTATTATCAAAGGCTCAGTAGAGGAAAAGGTTATCGAGTTACAGAAGATGAAAAAAGAGCTCTTTCATGACCTCTTACCAGATGACGACGAAAGCCTCTTCACTGGAAAGCTTAGTATGAAAGATTTCGAGTCCCTCTTAACTTAATCACAAAAATAGTTTATAGTCTCCGCAGCAATCTGATTCAGACTACTTGGATCAGATTAGACCGCGGAGAAACTATGGGATTTCAAATACTTATTGTCGAAGATGATCAATTTCTGGCCAAGTACCTCTCAGAGATTGTCTCCAAATACCACCGCTGCTTTGTTTGCCATGACCTAGAAAGTGCACAAATCGCCATTTCAAATGTGAAACCCGACCTTGTTTTTACTGACCTCAACCTATCTGAAGAAATCCCACTAGAGGGATTAGGAGTCGTAGAAGCCTGTAAAGAGTTTCATATTCCTTCTGTCGTACTCACTAGCCACGGAGAAGAAGAAATTATTCGAGATGCTTTCATCAAGGGCTGCTCCCACTATCTTGTAAAAGATGAATTTGAAGATGAGGTGGAGAGGATTATCAAAAATACTTTGGGAGATCCAAGTGAGAGGTATATCGAAGATAACCTAAGGACCACATCTGCAATCTATAAGTCCGACCTCAAATTTATTCTTGATCGCTCCAGTAACCGAGAACTTCCCATTCTCATCACAGGAGAAACTGGTGTAGGAAAGACCT
>JBFHGF010000485.1:0-2451 GCA_041583335.1 Bacteriovoracaceae bacterium | reverse complement strand
TATTGAGTTCTAGTTGAGAGGCATCACTATCCATGACCAGCACAAAGGCGTCATTGCCATCCTTCTTATTTTTTCCATAGAGGACAATGCCCCCTGTTTGAGACTCGAGAGCACTGAGGCCACTGGTGAAGACAAAGCTCGTATTGATTGCCGTTTGCTCTTTTCCTCCACCACAACTGGCAAGAGAAAGCATTAAAATGAATACTAATAAATTTATAGCTTGAGATCTCATCCCTATGCCTACCCAATTTTTTGAATAAGTTAGTACTTCTTGTCTACTAAATGCCTACTAAATACCTACTAAAGAGACAAAAATACTTCTCTTTATCGGCTAACTGCCTGATAAATTGAGTATAGACTCATTAAATAATATATTTAGGATTCATTCTAAGAATTTAGAATCATTGGACTTTTTCAAATATAAAGGAATCTTGACCATTCAATTATGCCTCAAACCGTGGCCACT
Source organism: Bacteriovoracaceae bacterium (assembly GCA_041583335.1). Classification (GTDB taxonomy): domain Bacteria; phylum Bdellovibrionota; class Bacteriovoracia; order Bacteriovoracales; family Bacteriovoracaceae. Next base: position 1,985 of record JBFHGF010000485.1, on the reverse strand, counting down.
AACGGCTACAAAGCTTGGGCATCATCCATTTGATCGAGCTCGGCCTGAGTGAAAACTTTAGAGCGAATATGAAAGCTAATCCCCTCGGGAGACTCAAGAGAAAAGGCATTGCCTCCCCCTTCCACAATATCGACAATAACTTTGGTATGTTTCCAAACTTCATATTGAGATCCGGAAATATAGAAAGGTGCTCCGTGAATAGGGCCCAAAAGAACATCGGAATCCCCAATGCGCATTTCTCCCTCTTTCATGCAAAGGGGTGCAGAGCCCTCACAGCATCCACCAGATTGGTAGAACATGAGAGGGCCGTGTCTCTTAGTGAGACGCTCAATCCACTGATCACAAAGATCAGTGGATTCAACTCGTTTTGTTTTACAGTTTGTAAAATCTCTCATTCTTAAAAGAATCCCATCTCGTTGGGGTTGTAAGACACAAGAAGATTTTTAGTTTGTTGATAGTGGTTCAACATCTCTTTGTGATTCTCGCGTCCAATCCCAGATTCTTTGTAACCACCGAAGGCCGCGTGAGCGGGATAGAGGTGGTAACAGTTGGTCCAAACACGTCCCGCTTGAATTCCTTTCCCCATACGGAAAGCGGTATTCATATCACGTGTCCAAACTCCGGCACCAAGTCCGTAGAGAGTATCGTTAGAAATTTCAAGCGCATTGTCGTACCCATCAAAATGAGTAAGGGCAAGAACTGGTCCAAAAATTTCTTCTTGGAAAATTCTCATCTTATTATGTCCTTCGAAAACCGTTGGTTGAATATAGTAACCGTTGGCAAGTTCACCGGACATTTCAGCAGGCGCTCCACCCGTTAAAATCTTCGCTCCCTCTTCTCTTCCGAGATCAAGATAAGAACAGATTTTTTCATATTGAGCTTTTGAAGCTTGAGCTCCCATCATAGTATCTGTATCAAGAGGGTTACCTGTTTTGATTGCTTTTACTCTATCGATGGCAGCAGGAACAAATTCGCTGTAGATATTCTTAGAAACAAGAGCACGAGATGGACAAGTACATACTTCACCTTGGTTAAGGGCGAACATAGTAAAACCTTCAAGGGCCTTATTAAAGAATTCATCTTTCTTTGCGGCCACATCATCAAAGAATACGTTTGGCGATTTACCACCGAGTTCAAGTGTTACAGGAATGATATTTTCTGCAGCATAGTTCATGATCATCTTCCCAGTGGCCGTAGAACCCGTGAAAGCGACCTTATTAATTCTGGGAGAAGTCGCCAGGGCCTTACCTATCTCTGCACCATATCCATTGAGGATATTTAGAACACCAGGAGGAAGAAGGTCTTGAATCAGTTCCATAAGAACTAAAATAGAAGCTGGAGTTTGCTCAGCAGGCTTTAAGATAACACAGTTACCGGCAGCAAGTGCTGGGGCCAATTTCCAAGCGGCCATAAGGATGGGAAAGTTCCAAGGAATAATTTGTCCTACAACCCCAAGAGGCTCATGGAAGTGGTAGGCCATCGTGTCGTTATCAATTTCAGAAATTCCACCTTCTTGAGAACGAATGCATCCGGCAAAGTATCTAAAGTGGTCTACAGTAAGGGGCATATCGGCAGCAAGAGTTTCTCTAACGGCCTTACCATTATCCCAAGTCTCGGCCACAGCAAGCATCTCAAGATTTTCTTCTAGTCTATCAGCGATCTTATTGAGGATATTTGCTCTTTCCGTTGTTGAAGTTGCGGCCCATGCAGCTTTTGCATTGTGAGCAGCATCAAGGGCCATCTTAAGATCGGCCTCACCTGAACGAGGAACTTCACAAATATTCGCTCCTGTCACAGGAGTAGTGTTCATAAAGTATTCACCGTTAGCGGGCTTTACCCACTCTCCACCGATGAAGTTTTCATAGCGTGATTTAAAAGTCACTTTAGAATCTGGTGACCCAGGGTTTGAGTAAATCATTATTGCCTCCTTACAATTATGCAATTTGAAAAGAGGGTAATCCTATTAAATCAATTGAGCAATAAAT
>JBFHGF010000484.1:0-2453 GCA_041583335.1 Bacteriovoracaceae bacterium | reverse complement strand
CTCTTAGACGATTGAATTCACTGGCCATTAGCATATTTTGACGTTGCAGATCTTTCGCATTTTCAGAGCGCTCAGTGGCAATTTGCCTTTCGTAACGCTCTGTCAATTTCGCCACATGTAAATCAGCATTGGCCTTAGAGCGATCGAGCTTGCGTTCAAATTCTGTTCTCATAGACATCAGGCTTTTTTGGAACTCTCTCTGCTTTGCATCAAGCTCTCTTTCAGCGGCCTTTCTATCGTCTTCCCTTCTGTCGTGCTCAATTTTCTTGAGAGACTCTAGCTCTTTCGCACTTTTCATACGTAGAGTATCAAGTTTATTTTCATACATTCGCGTCAGGGAATCATTCTCTTTTGATTTCAATTCAAGTTGTTGTCCCAGTGAAGATTGAGTTTTTTGAACTTTATCTTCATAGCGATTTTTCAACTCTGAAAGGTCATCGTGAACACGCTCTTTAGTGTTCTCAATAAACTGACTCTGCTCTTTGGTCATTTCTTCACGAAGGTCAGTCATGGCCATACTATTTGAATTATTGATTTGATTAATGGTGCGACCAAATTCTGTTCTTTGACGCTCGAGTGAGTTTTTAAGCTTCTGTCTCGAAGCAATTGCAGACTTTTCTTTCTCTAACTCAAGGCTTGTATAGCGCTTATTCATCGACTCTTGATAACTCTCAACCTTATCTTTAAGTTTACCAAGTTCATTCTTTCTTAGCTTTCGCATTTCATTATTCTTATCGTCGATTTCCGTCTTATGCCTAACTTCCATCTTCGCAATTTCATCTTTTTTGCCATCGGCCATACGATTATTGTGAAGAGAGTTCTTATAATTATTCTCTTCCATATTCTCTTGAAGATTCTTAATGCGCATTTCGTAGCGCTTTTCCATATTGTTGATCGTTGAGTCTACTTTTGTAGAAGAGCCTTCATTAATCAGTTTATTGGTCTTTCTTTCAAGTTCAATTCTATCTTGGCTAAAGCTCTTTTCAAGATCACGCTTCTCATCTTTATTTTGACGATTCAGTTTCTTCAAGGCCGCCACATTGCGACCTTGTATATCGGCCGTTAACTTCTCAAAAGTGTCACGTTGCTGTTCATTTTCCATATCTTTATTATGGCGAAGGTTGGCATTAGCACTTTCAAAGTTATTTCTTAATGTATCTTCTTTCTGGCTAGCATTTTCTCTTAATCGCTCCATCTCTAATTGATGAGAAGAGTTGGCCTTATTTCGCGCGATATTAGCGTCTTGAACCAATTGCTTTTTCTCATTTTCAAAGCTGGTCATCATATTTCGCTTTTCTTGACTTTGCTGATCACGAAATTCATTTATTTTCTGTTCACTACCCTTTTGGACTTTAGATAAGCTCTCATTAAAGTGCTTTTCTCTATTTTCAAGACCAGTTTCATAACGCTCATTTATATTGTCTTTATAAAGAGCATGAAGCTTATCTTTTTCTTTATTTGCGGTATCAAAAGATTTTAAAATTTTAGATAACTTCTGGTTGTAATTATCCATCTGCATTTTTCTATCTTTTTCAAAATCTTCACGTTGCTCCCCTACTTCTTTCATGTAACGAGAGGTGCGCTCTTCTAGTGATTTCTTAAGATTCTTGTCGTAGTCTTTAAGCCTTGTTTCTGCCTCGGCCTCACGATCAAGTTTTTGATTCATGTAATTGCGGCGTTGATTGGACTCACGCGCTTCATGGAGATTCTCTAGGTCATCGACCCTCTGATTATAATTATCCTTAAGCTCTTGGGCCGATTCATTGTATCGGTTGCGAGCTGAGTTTAATCGTGAGTTATAATCGTTAATTTCCATCCGTGAATAATATCCCCATCCTAGGTAAACACCCTAATAGTGTACCTCGTAAGGATTATTAAGTTCAAGGCCGGTAATTATTGCCACAAACAAAAAGGCCCAGACGATTGCCTGGGCCTTCCCTACTTTATGTAATATTTTTAGTTACTTAGCAAGGTCTTCATCAATAATTTCAGAGAAGACTTCAACGGGCTGAGCTCCATTAACCATTTTCCCATTAACAAAGAATGTCGGAGTAGATTTAACGCCTACTTTTCTTCCCAGCTCCATATCGGCATCAACGATGGACTTATTCTTTCTTGAATCCAGACACTTAACGAAGTCTGCTTCCTTAACCCCAACCTTCTTCGCCTTTTCAATAAGAGCAGGTTTCGCAAGATTCTGTTGGTCGGCAAACATAAGGTCATGCATCTTCCAGAAGTTTCCTTTCTTTTGTTCTTCAGCACAAAGCGCCGCTTCAGAAGCGAGAGGGGCCATAGTGTGAAATGGTAGTGGAAAGTGCTTAAATACAACTTTTACTTTATCACCGTATTTCTTTTTAAGCTGACCCATGATTTCTGAACCACGAGAGCAGAAAGGACACTGAAAATCAGAGAATTCAACGATAGTTACTTTAGCATCAGCTTTACCCATGAAT
>JBFHGF010000483.1:0-2453 GCA_041583335.1 Bacteriovoracaceae bacterium | reverse complement strand
TCGCCTACAGACCAGTACCTGAGCTTGGAGAAGGCTCACATGGGCTCTACCTTGGGAGAAACAATGACTTCTATCCTCTGCCCAAAAATTTTGAGTCAACTGTTCTTCCCATCATTAAGTACAACCCATTAGATGGCTATCTTCAATTAGATCTTGAAGGTGAGATATTGGAAATCCAATCTATTGATAAAGAAGAAGTCTCATTGGACAATTCTCCATCCCTACTTGTTAATGCTGAGCTCGTAGAAAAATCTAATAAAGAAGAACTTATTGCGAAGTTCCTTAAGGCCAATGAAATTATCGCCAAACTTTGCCCAGACCTCTACAAAAACCTTAATGCATTCACTGATTTTATAGTACCTCTTGATACTCATGAGCTGGTTAGCTACTCCATGAAAGTGTTACCAAGATATTCTTGTATCAACCTCTTCAATAGAGACCTTGTGGATTTAGTTGATGACCTCCTTCACGAAAATGGTCATCACTATTTGAATGGTCTTCTCGAAGGTGAAGAAGAGCTTATTTTTGAAGATGATGAAAAAATCTTTTACAGCCCTTGGCGCAGATCTCTCCGTCCAGTACGTGGAATATACCATGCTGTCCTCACCTTCTTTTGGGCATACCGCTTATTTAAGGAATTAAGCCTTTCAGAACATCTTGATCAATTTTTCAGTGATGAAGAAATCCAAAAAATTCATTTTCGTTTACTTGAAGAAGAATTCATGATTGCGGCCTGCAAGGTCGACCTGGAAAAAGCCTACGATCTTGGAAAAATATCAGATCTTGGTAAAGAACTCTATTCAGATATTCTTTCAGAAATTGATAGGGACCACTCCCTATGCCTAAGTATTGAAGATAAACTGACTGGTGTTTTCAAAAATCAACTTCAAGAACTAAAAAATGAAGTAAATGAAAAGAGAGCGCTAAAGGGATAGCTAGCTCTCTAAATCATTGAGTAACTGCTGCATCTCATTGGCGGGCATTAAATCACCATGAGCAGAAGCGACTTCTATTCCCTTTTTAAAGGTAGAGATCGCTTCTTTGTGGCATCCTAACTTTTTATAGGTTTTACCCAGTAATACATAAGCGACAGAATACTTCGGATCTGCGTCTAGAACCTTCTCTATACACCGCTTCGCTTCAGTATATTTGCCACGTTTAAAATTAATATCCCCCATTCCATAATTGGCCAAGGTGTCTTCCTGATCGATCTCAAGGACTTGTTTGAACATTTGCTCTCGACGTTCTATGTCTTTGCGCTCGCTCTCTTCTTGTTCTTCTTTTAGACGCTTTGCCTCTGCTTCCTTTCCAAAATGGGAAAATGACTTAACTGTGGCCTGGGCCTTCTCTTCTTCGGCTTCCTCTATTTTTCCCATTTTCATATAGAAAAGACTTTTATTAGTATGGGCCATAATAGAATCAGGGTTGGCCTCCAATACATGGTCCATAAGCTCAAGACCTTTTTCAAATTGTCCAAGTTGACCATAAATAACGCCAATCGTTTCAAGAGTATCTTCATGGTTAGGAACAATATTCAAAATGTCCTTAAATAACCCAAGAGCCTTTTCTGCCCCATTCTTATGAAAACAATCAACGGCTTCAGAGTATAAGTAGTCAACATATTCGTTACATTCATAATCTCCGCCCAAAGGGAGATAGTGAACGATTGCTTTTGAGCCTTCTATATCTATTTTCATTTTATCTACACGAAACTTTCTTACTGCAGATACTAAGAAATAATTTTTTTCGCTTAGATTTATTTTCGCCAAATATTTACCAAGTTTTTCACCATTCACAACAACTGTATCTTCAATGGCCGGAACATTTTCACTAAATTCAATCAGCACAGGGAAATTCGCACCACCTCTTCTCGTTTCAATTTTTGAAACCGTTTCCTGACCTAAATAACAGCCTTTACTATGAGAAACAGCATTCAAATTCAACACCGTATCCGTGACTAATTGATCCACTTGAACATTTAAACCCAGAGTTGGTATTCCTCTTAGGGCTGCCAAATTGCGATAATCTTCTTTTGATAATGTCTTAAAGGGTTCTTTTGAAGAATGCTTTTCACTAATAAAGGCAGGCATACCCGCCCATTTCCCTTGAAAGAGAAAATCTGATTGTACCTGAAAAGAAAAGAACAAATGAAAAGTCCGCTCATCTTCAGCAAGCTCCACATCATCCATAATAATGTATTTGTCGAGATCTTCTTTTAAGAATTTAATTAATTCAGGGGTACCAATGGCAATATACTCATGGTCGCTTACACGGCCCAAAATAAAAAAGGACTTTACTCGTCCTGTTCGATCCAACCGAGCACTCTCTTGAAAGTGAGCTCTCTCCAGGATTGATACGTCTGATGTAAGTTGACCATTTAAGAAACGCTTAGAGTCTGGCCCTGTAATTTTTAAAGCAGAATATTCACCCAATTCATAATGAGTTTGATCGTA
>JBFHGF010000482.1:0-2455 GCA_041583335.1 Bacteriovoracaceae bacterium | reverse complement strand
CTTATTCTCATTCTAACGTTTGCTTTTGTTAGTGTAGGGAACTACCGCCAAAGAAAATCTCATCCTGAAAAAATGTCCATTATCGATCACCTTGTCATGGGCCGCCAACTCACTCTCCCCCTCTTTGTCGGTACTCTTGTGGCCACTTGGTACGGTGGAATCTTTGGTGTTACTCAAATTGCGTTTGAAAAAGGGATATTCAACCTCGTCACTCAAGGAGGATTCTGGTATCTCTCCTACCTAATCTTTGCCTTCTTTCTTGTAGACAAAGTTAAACACTACGAGGCGCTAACTCTACCTGACTTAATTGGAAAAATGTTTGGACCAAAGTCGGCCAAAATAGCTTCTCTCTTCAACTTTTTTAATGTTCTTCCTATCGCTTACACAATTGGTATTGGAATTTTCATTCAGTCTCTTAGTGGATGGAGCCTTAATATTTCGATGATTGCAGGGCTTGTAATTGTTCTCAGCTACTCTTTGAAAGGTGGACTTCGATCCGTTGTCCTCTCCGATATGATCCAATTCTATACGATGTGTACTGGAGTATTGGCCGTACTTCTCTTTTCTATATTTAAATATGGTGGGCTTGAGTTTCTAGAACAAAAACTTCCGGCCCATTATTTTTCAGCAACTTCAGATGTTGGAATTCTTCCTACTCTGGTATGGGGCTTCATTGCTTTAAGTACTTTAGTAGATCCCAATTTCTATCAAAGGTGCTTTGCCGCTCAATCCCCTCGTGTTGCCAAAAGAGGAATTATTATTTCAACCTTGATCTGGTTTGCATTTGATATTTGTACCACTTTCGGTGCCATGTATGCCCGTGCCGTCCTACCTGAAGCCCAATCTTCACAAGGCTATTTGATCTACGCTCTTCAACTACTGCCCCATGGACTTAAAGGTTTTTTCCTCGCGGCTATTTTAGCAACGATCCTCTCTACTCTTGATAGTTACATTTTCCTAGCAGGGGCTACCCTAAGTTTTGACCTCAACCACGAAGCAACGCAGAAGCGCCCGTACCTCCATGCTCTGGGTCTAATCTCCGTGGCCGCCCTCAGTATTGTTATGGCCAATCTCTTTTCAGGTAATATCAAATTAGTTTGGAAAACATTGGGAAGCTACTCAGCGGGATGCTTCCTATTTCCTGTCCTCTATGGGCACTTTAGTAAGCGAAGAATCGCTGACCATGCCTTTGTTGGCGCATGTATAACAGGGGTTGTCACAATGACGCTATGGACACTTATAGAACGCACTGGAATTTGGGCCGATATAGATGCCCTCTACATAGGTGTTTTGGCCACTTCGCTTTTTCATCTGATTGAAAAGCTTCTTCACACACAGCGCCAATCCCAATTAAATTAATCCTACCTTTTTCGCTGAGATTATTCTTATATCTTAGCTTCGCATAGGTTACAGACGCTTATTTTTTAAGCTATGCTTTTGGACATTATATTTTGAATTGGTATGGAGTAACTCCTACCCAAACCGAGTTAACCAAGGAAACATTGTGACTGATCAACGTGAAGCACAAAAACAAGCGGCCCTCGACTATCATACAAAAGGTCGCCCTGGAAAAATTGAAGTCGTCTCAACTAAGTCAGCTATCAGTAGTTCTGACCTCGCCCTCGCATACAGCCCAGGTGTTGCATGGCCTTGTCTTGAAATCGCTAAGAACCCAGATGATGTATATAAGTACACCTCAAAAGGAAACCTTGTTGGAGTTATTTCTAACGGGAGTGCTGTATTAGGTCTTGGAAATATCGGTCCAGCAGCAGGGAAACCTGTGATGGAAGGTAAGGGTATGCTCTTCAAAAAGTTTGCTGATATCGATGTATTTGATATTGAAATTGAAGAAGATTCTGTTGAGGGAATGGTTAGAGTTATAAAATCCCTAGGCCCCACTTTTGGTGGAATCAACCTTGAAGATATTAAGGCACCAGAATGCTTTGAAGTTGAAGAGCAGCTTAAAGAAATCATGGATATTCCAGTTTTCCACGATGATCAACACGGAACGGCCATCATTGCATGTGCAGGTTTCCTCAACGCTCTTGAAATTACAGGAAAGAAAATTGATGAAGTAAAGGTTGTCTTCAGTGGTGCTGGTGCAGCAGCTGTTGCCTGTGCTCGCCTATTTAAAAGCTTAGGTGTTCCCGCCAAGAACCTTATGATGTGTGACTCAAAAGGAGTTATCTTCAAAGGTCGCACCGAAGGAATGAATAAGTACAAAGATGAATTCGCCGTTGATACTCAAGCTCGTACTCTTGCCGATGCGATGAATGGAGCTGATGCATTTATGGGCGTAAGTGCTCGTGGTGTTCTTACCAAGGAAATGGTTAAAACCATGGCCGCTAAGCCAATCATCTTTGCCATGGCCAACCCTGAACCTGAAATTTATCCCAATGAAGTGGCTGAAGTTCGCGATGACGCCATCATGGCAACAGGTAGAAGTGACTTCCCT
>JBFHGF010000481.1:0-2456 GCA_041583335.1 Bacteriovoracaceae bacterium | reverse complement strand
TCTTGTATGGTTCACAAAGGTGACATGCAAATTCTTGCTCAAATGCTAAGAAACCTTGAGAAGATTCATGGCTCTGTTGAATTCAAGGCCCCTCTTGTGGTTGCTCCTCCAACATACAATATTGTTGATGAGCTTAAGAAAGAAGGAGACTGGGAAATACTTCAAAAGTACGCAGGTTTTGAATTTGATGACAATGCTCCTAAAAATGAGGCACGTACTAAATATCAAAATATGATGTATCTTGAGAGACCTGGATGTAACCTTTGTATGGGTAACCAAGAGAAGGCCGAAAAAGGTGACACCGTGATGGCCACTTCAACTCGTCATTTCCAAGGACGTGTTGTTGCTGACTCTTCTGAGAAAAAAGGTGAATCTCTCCTTGCTTCAACTCCATTGGTTGTTCTCTCTACCTTCCTAGGAAGAGTTCCCACCATCGAAGAGTATAAAGCAGCTGTGGATGGCATTAAACTTACTAACTATGCTCCACCTCTAGAAGACCTAACTCAAGCAAACGCATAAAACTCAAAAGGGCCGATTCTATCGGCCCTTTTTTTATTCTATTGATATGAGAGTTAACTAGCCTTGAATGCGATCGGGCATAAGAATCCACTGACCACTACCAAGGGATTTAATCATAAACCCAAAAGGATGAAGCTTACGTCTTAAATTATAGAGGTGAACATCAATAGTTTTGGGATGAACGGCCGTGTTGCCCCAGACCTTATCTAGAATAAGATCGCGATCCACTACCCTTTCTGGATTTTCATCGAGAAAGAGGTTCAGAAGCTTCTGCTGTTTAGAAGTCAGCCCCGTAATGGTTTGTCCATCAATGGCGACCTGAGGTCTTACCGCCCTATTAATGGACTTACGTCCTCTTAAGATGGTCTCAACCTTAACCAGAAGCTCATTCTTCTTAAAGGGCTTCGTCATATAATCATTGGCCCCTTCTTTAAAACAAAGGCGTAGGGATTCAATATCATCGTCAGAAGAAACAATAATAAAGGGAATATTGCTGGAAGAGAGCCTTCCATGAAATTCATTAGTGAGGAAGCTGAGGAAGTTTCCATCGTTGAGCATAAGGTCAGCAATGATGAGAACCGGAGCCTCTTCACTGGCCCCTTCACAATACTTTTCAAAGTTTTCTTGAAATTTTCTAATATTTTCAAAATAGGTCATCGTGAAGTTATTCTTTAGGATCTGATCGTAAACAAACTGACAGCCCTTATCATCTTCAAGAATCCAAATATTTGGTAATGTTGTATTCATCATAATCTTCTAATTCCTATGCACCTAAATGAAGAGGTACATATAGCTGAACTTCAGCTCCTTTTGGAGTGCTTGTAAACTTAAACCACTCAGGGTTTTCTTTTCTAAACTCTTCGAGCAGGTTGAGACCCACAAATTTTCGAATCTTCCCCTTTTCAGGAGCAGCATCTTTTACGATGGTCTCAAATCTTTCTTCGGTTACGGTCGTATTCTTTACATCTATGGTAATCGTCACAAATCTTGAATTCTCAGACTTGGCCGTAAAATTCAAAACCATTTTATCTTGATCACTGGTACTTGTTTCTTTGAACTCTTCGATAAAGGTTGCATAGAGAGCAAAGATCCCCAGCATTGACTTACGTGCACTATCTTTGAGCTTAAAGCTGGCCAAATCTCCACTTGAATTTAACTCCAACTTTTCAATCACAATGAAGAAGTGGTTCTTCACTAACTCCATCGCCGCTGTAAAGATTTTACCTAAACTCTCTGGAGTGTCATCACTAAGGGAAATTTTAAGTTGCTTGCGAAATGAGTTTACCAGATCAGCAATATAGTGAGTGGATACGCCCATGCGATCCAAATACTCCTGACCAGAATCTGATACATGATCTTGCAACTCCTCTAAACAGAATTGCAGCACGTGAAGTTGAGCACACAAATCGTGGGCCACAACGGAAGATGTGTCCACGAGCGCACGGTAATTAGATATTTTCCCGCCTTGCTCCAAATTAAACCCCTAATTAACAGACTAAATAAATCGTCTCTATTCAACCCTAAAACGGCCAATTACTCAACAAAAAGATCATCAACATTTCTTAACCTACTTGATAAAAGTTAATTTCTCTACACCATGCGCAATTAATCTTGGCCCTATTGTCCTTTTTGGTTTATATGGTTCAGACTCGTTTAATTATATAAAGTTAGGAATTCCTATGAAAGATAAGGTCTTCAGCGCGAAGCTTGAAACTATCGCTCCCTTTGAGTTCAATGAAGGAGTCGCCACGGTATTTGACGACATGGTCCAAAGGTCGATCCCCTTTTACCAAGAAATTCATCAACTCATCCTCGATTTGGTGGTGAGGCAGTATCAATTTAAGGGAAAAATTGTGGATCTCGGCTGTTCAACCGGAACTACCATCTCCATGCTAGAGAGTATTCTCAAGGAAAAGTCTGACCAAGTGCCCCAGTTC
>JBFHGF010000480.1:0-2471 GCA_041583335.1 Bacteriovoracaceae bacterium | reverse complement strand
GCTCGTGAGTGCTTTAGGTGATGGGCAAAGAAGATTTGAATTTATTAATAATATCGACCCTGATTTTATTCACAATCAACTGCAAGGTTTGAAGCCCTCAGAATGCCTCTTCTACTTTGTATCCAAGAGTGGATCAACAGCAGAGATGAGTGCCGGACTTGCCATTATCTCAAACTGGCTCATTGAAAATGGTATCCAAGAAAAAGACTTCTCAAGTTACTTTGTTTTTGCAACTGATCCCAAGAAATCTTTTCTCTTAGATCTAGGTAGACAATGGGGTGTAACGTGTCTTGAAGTTCCTAGCAATGTTGGAGGGCGCTTTAGTGTTCTTACTCCTGTTGGTTACCTTCCGGCCCTATTTGCAGGAATCGACCCCAGTGAACTTATACAAGGGGCTAACGACTACAAGAAAACACTTCTCAATACTGAACTTAATCAAAATATTCTCATTCAAGCGGCCAATTTTGTGATGGCCCTTAAGGATGAAGGAATGAATCAAACGGTCATCATGCCTTATTCAACCCGCCTACGTGATCTCTCTTTTTGGTTTGTTCAACTTTGGGCGGAATCACTTGGAAAAAAATTAAGCGAAGGAGGAGAGACCGGTCTTACTCCAATCCCAAGCTACGGAGCAACTGATCAGCACTCTCAAGTTCAACTTTTTATGGAAGGCCCACGCGACAAAGTAACTTTCTTTGTTGAAGTTGAAAACTTTGCCCATGACTTTGCACTTAGAACTGAAATTGATTCTCCTTCTTTGAAGAAACTCGCCCCCTATTCTCTTTCCAACTTAATGGCAGCAGAGTTCAACGGAACCCTCAAGGCAATGGAACAAAATGAGAGGCCCTACATGAGAATGGGCCTAGAAAAGGTAGATGCCTATAATCTTGGTCAAATTATCCTTTTCTTTGAATGTCTAACGGTTCTCACGGGAAGAATGCTAGGCATTAACCCTTTTGACCAACCTGGTGTAGAGGCCGGAAAAGTCTTTGCTTTCCAATGGTTAGAGAACTTAGCAAAGTAATTTCGTCAGAAATCACTTTCCGTTGGGAAAACTTTGTTTATCTTGAAAAGAATAGGGAGTGGGGATAGAATTAAGCTTATTTTGATAATGGCTTAACTTATTGATATCAAGGATTTATTGATGGCCAATGACGATTCTACAGTCGTTTTAACTGACATTAAAGCAGCTCTTGCTGCAGCCGAAAATGAGGCCGCTCAAAAGCCTGCCGCTCTACTTGTTGTTGGTGGAGACCTAAATGGGACTATTTTCGATCTCATCGAAGAAGAAACAAGTATAGGCCGAAATCCAGATAACAATATTCCTCTCGAATTTAATGGCATCTCTCGCTACCACTTCAAAATTAATGCTAGCGAAGAAGGGCATACCATTATTGATGCCGGCTCTCGAAACGGAACCTTTTTAAATAATCAAAAAATTGAAGCAGAAACTCCCCTTAAAAAGGGAGATATGGTTAAGTTGGGAAATATCGCCCTTAAGTACCTTCCTAAAGGTGACCCCGAACGCTTAACTTATGACAAGCTCCAACTCGAGGCCAATACTGATGGCCATACGGGTTGCTATAATAAGAGCTACTTCAACAATGCACTCGATCTTGAAGTCAAGAAATCAAAAGTTACAGGAACTCCCCTATCTCTTGTTATCTTTGACCTTGATCACTTTAAAAAACTTAATGATAACTATGGCCATGATGCTGGAGACTTTGTCCTTAAAGAAATCGCAGGCCAGATTCGTGCTGGCGGAGTTCGTGATCAAGATATCTTTGCCCGTTATGGTGGAGAAGAATTTGTAATCCTTCTCCCCAAAACAAATTTAAAACAATCTTTTGAAATCGCTGAACGATTGAGAAAGCTTGTTGAAAACCATGAATTTACTTATGAAGGCAAGAGGCTTCCTGTGACTATGTCTGTGGGAGTTGCCGACTATCGCCAAGGAGTGGCGACAGGTACTGACTTATTTAAACGTGCCGATGAGGCCGTTTACAAGTCTAAGCAAGGAGGAAGAAACCAGGTTAATTTCTACCGCGCGGGACAATGAGTCTGGATTCACCTCACCTTAATCAGAAGCTTAATCAAAAGATTAACCACAAGATACACCTTCTTCCCGAACACCTTATTGATCAAATTAAGGCCGGCGAAGTTATTGAGCGTCCGGCCAGCCTCATAAAAGAAATCATTGAAAATTCCATTGATGCAGGCTCGACTCAAATCGATCTTCATCTTGTGAACTGTGGTATTGATCTCATCAGTATAGTGGATAATGGTCATGGAATGGGCTTTGAAGATCTCCCCTATGCCTTTTGTCGTCATGCTACTTCTAAAATTGAGCGATTCGAAGATCTCTATAAGCTCTCAAGCTTTGGCTTTCGCGGAGAAGCTCTGGCCTCCATCTCCGCAATCGCTCGAGTAACTTGCACTTCCACCCCTAAGCATAACCCTGAAGAGGGTGG
>JBFHGF010000479.1:0-2474 GCA_041583335.1 Bacteriovoracaceae bacterium | reverse complement strand
GATCGTTGGGATTATTAACTCCCACATCAGAAGGCTTGCCCGATTTATCATCCATGAAACCAACGCCAAGCTTCTGTCCCTTCACTTGTTTAGGAACAAACTTTGTGCGTTTATTTTCTTCTAATTTCTTTGCGATTTCGGAACGGCTAAGGCTTGGCTTCTCAGAGAGATCCCTTTCGATCATTGTAGGCCTTTTTCCATCCCCACTAGGTGTAGAGTTTCCTCTCGCACGCTTCTTGTGGGTCCGTGTTAAGGTCTGCTTCTGAAATGATTTAAAAGTGCGAACGCCATCCATATTAGAAGAATAGCATAAACGCTAAACTCACGTGATAGAGGGGCAATATCCGCCTTAACAAGTAATGCCCACTTTCTTGGGCGAAAAGTTCAATTGGATTCAAGTGAATTTATTTCCACTTCATGTCCCTATTCTAAAAAATATTGCCCTCTCCAACTTACCGAAACTAGCTCGTTTTCAACCCTTTTTCTGAGCATTTTGATCAATTTTTCTTTGTCCCTCCCAAACGGTAATTGACGAAATTACCCAAGCTGCTAATCTTGTCGAGCGTTTGGTTAGCGGTGAACCATTCATTTTTTTGATTACATTCAACTGATTTTTTAGCGGTACGTTTTTTAAAAGTGGTACGTCATCTGTCCCAAATTCAGTTACTCAAAAAGAACTCTGATTCTTTTGTGAGGACTCTATGAAAACTCTTAATACTCCAAAAACTCTAATTGTAGGCCTACTCATTTCTTTCTCTGCGGTATTCGGTACTTCTTGTGGGGACAGTTCCACTCAACTTCAAATTCCTGGAGTTAACGGCCCAGAGCTTACCCTTGAACAAGATAACCTTTTAATCGCTATGACCTTTGAGAATATTCAGCTCGATGGTGGTCTTCGCTACTCCATCCCTGAGTATGAAAACTCATATATTGAAGTTGGACCAGACCTCGCTTCTGCGGGAACCCTTATGTCAATCTCAGTTTCTCTTGATGATGTCTTTAACGACAATCTACAACTTCTCGATCCTCAAAAACTTCCAGGAGACAGAAACCTTCCAGGCGTAGCTTCAGGAGCCCTTCCAGCTGTAGCCTTCACTATTCCTAACTGGAGCAATATGACTTTCTACCTTGGATCTAAGTTCTTTGGTGTATTCGTCCCAGTAAAAATGGATATCGGAACCAACAATATCGTTACAGCGAGATTCTACAGCGGATCAGTTAGAGCAGGTAATATCTCACTTGTTGGAGCTGATGCTAACGGAGAAAACTCTGGTTTCGTTCTCTTACTTGACCTTTCTAGTAGCGTAAAAAAGAGACTTAAAAAGATTGCTAAGAAATACTAAGTCGCAAAAAACAACAAATAAAATAGCATAAAACCTCAATGGCCGACGTTCTGTCGGCCATTTTTACTTTCTTAAGTCACCGTTTCTTTTGCAATAGAGAATTTTTCTGAAATTATCTCCAATCCCCTATAAACCGAAGGGCAATTATTGCCGATCCCACAGGCAAATAACATTGCGAAACAAATTCTGAGTTCAAAGATTAGTAGCGGCACGTTTATTCGACAGAATTGTTTATTAACAGACTATTTAAGTCAAAGAAGGTTTTATGACGGGCAACAAAATCTTAAAAACAAGAAATCTATTTCTCTCACTAACGCTAGTAGTCACTGCTGCATTCAGTACATCTTGTGGAGAATCATCTACTCAACTTGAAATTCCAGGTGTAGATGGACCAAAGCTTACTCTTCAAGAAGATAATCTTCTTATCTCTATGGTATTTGAAAATGTTCAGATTGATGGTGGGCTTCGCTACACAATTCCTGAATACGATGCCTCCTATGTTGAAGTGGGACCAGATCTTGCTTCTGCAGGAACACTTATGTCAATCAACGTATCTCTAGATGACATCGCTAACGGAGACCTGCTTCTTCTTGATCCACAAAAACTTCCAGGAGGCAGAAATCTTCCAGGTGTAGCTTCTGGTTCACTTCCAGCTGTAGCTTTCTCAATTCCTAACTGGAATAACATGACTTTCTACCTTGGTAAGAAGTTCTTTGGTGTATTCGTACCAGTTGAAGGACTTGATATCGGAACAAACAACATCGTTACAGCACGTTTCTACAGCGGAAAAGTTAGAGCTGGTAACATCTCTCTCGTTGGGGCTGATGAAAACGGTGACAACGCTGGTTTCGTACTTCTTCTTGACCTAACAGATTCAGTAAAAAGAAAAATGAAGAAGATTGCTAAGAAGTACTAATCACGATTAAGCAAAACATTCAGCAATATGTCGCAATCAAAATGTGACAGCTGCCAAAGGACCACTATTTGTGGTCCTTTTTTATTTCTTCGATTTTTTTGACTTCTTAGAATTTAAAAACTCTGTTTCTGACAGAATGGTGATTTGCCACTTATTGTCTGTGGCCATTGAGTTATGAAGTTTTATAACCACAGGAATACTCTTCTTATCGAGAT
>JBFHGF010000478.1:0-2489 GCA_041583335.1 Bacteriovoracaceae bacterium | reverse complement strand
TGAAGGATTTGCGCGGGCTGAATCGTTCTTTCGTCAACGGGCATGGTGCCCACAAGGTAGTTGGGGCCGCATTCTGTAACGATAATTTCGATATGAGAGACGATAGTTCCCTGTCCTCGTTTATTAATGTCTTCGACAGTTACATTTTTATTGAACCAAATTGTTTCTGTTGTCATAGTTAAAGCCTTGTTTTTATTGAATATATTTTGTTGAGATGCCCGCTAAAAAGGGCAATTAGCATTGTCTCAAAGTATTTAAATCCTGGTCAATAGCTGTCGAAGTTATTGAAATTTGAAGTATTTACACCATTTTGAAAATGGACGTGCTTAAAAGTGTAATATTTGATAAGTAGAAGGACTTATAAAATCTTAAGATCAAGGCAAATAATACCAGTAAGAGTAACTGATCTGTTTATTAGCTTATACTATTATTGTGTGTTGCCAAAATTAAGAATAACCTTATAGTAATATTAACTGTTCGGAAATATTAGGGCGCTGATTGATGTTTTACCAAAGAACCATTGCAAAAAAAGTTGATGTGACGGGAATAGGAATCCACTCGGGGAAGAAGGTGACGATGACGTTGCACCCGGCCGAGGCAGATTTTGGTATTCAGTTCAAAAGAACTGACATTCCTAACGCAGAAGTTCTTAAAGCAACGGCCCAGACAGTTGGTGCTACTGAAAATAATACGACGATTGGTTCCGGTATGAATGCTGTTCATACAGTAGAGCATGTTCTTTCTGTGCTTTATGGACTAGGGATTAATAATGCCTATATTGAAATTGATGGACCAGAAGTACCAATAATGGATGGTTCAGGAGCTTCCTTTGTTTTCCTTCTAAAGGAAACGGGCATTGCCACTCTTAATAAATCAAAGGAATTCCTTGTTGTGCTTGAGCCTGTGAAGGTGGAAGTAGGTGATAAGTGGGCTATGATTGAGCCAAGTTCAAAGCTTATTATCGACTCAACAATTGTTTTTCAACATCCTATTATTAAAACTCAAAGAAAGGTTTTTGAATTTAGTTGTGAGAACTATATCTCTGAGATTTCCCGCGCTCGTACTTTTGGTATGCTTCGCGACGTTGATATGCTGAAGCGTAAAGGGCTTGCCAAGGGTGGGTCTCTCGATAATGCCGTTGTTCTTGATGATTTCAAAGTTATGAATCAGGATGGTCTGCGCTTCAATGATGAATTTATCCGTCACAAAATCTTGGATACAGTTGGGGATATCAGTCTTCTTGGATACGAGATTGCGGGTAAGATTACTACTTACAAGTCCGGCCACAACCTTCACAATTTGCTTTGCCGTAAGCTACTTGAAACACAAGGTGCTTACCAAATTGTATCGGCCAGTGCTCTTGAAAAAGAAGCCATTCAAGCATTTGAGCTTCCAAGGGCCCTTTCTCCCTCTTTTCATTAGTCAATTTCTCGCTTACATTACCAATAAATATATAAGATGCTCAAGGCATCAATTCACCGTTATTTGGGTGATTTAAGGTAGGTCGCATATGAAACTCACTAGAAGTATTTGGCAAACTTATAAAGAAGTTCCTGCTGAAGCTGAAATTCCAAGCCATCGACTAATGATCAGAGCAGGTCTCATCCATAAGTCTGGATCAGGTCTCTACACCTATATGCCTTTTGGTTATAAAGTGATTAAAAAAGTGGAAAAGATTGTTCGTGAGGAAATGGACGCAACAGGATCTCAAGAGATTTTGATGAGTGTTGTTACCCCTGGAGAACTATGGCAAGAATCTGGACGTTGGGAGAAAATGGGCGATCTTATGCTTAGGTTTAAGGATAAGGCTGAGCGCGATCTGTGTATCAGTCCTACCAACGAAGAAACAGTAACAGATGTTTTTAGAAAGACGGTTAAATCTTATAAGCAATTACCTCAGAGTGTGTACCAAATTAATACTAAGTTTCGTGATGAAATTAGACCTCGCTTTGGACTAATGCGCGCACGTGAGTTCACAATGAAGGATGCATATACCTTTCACATGGATAAGGCCTGCCTTGATAAAGGCTATGATGCCATTTATAAGGCCTATGAAAATTCATTCAATAGAATGGGCCTAGAGTTCGCCGCTGTGGAGGCAGATGCTGGAGACATGGGGGATAAAGAATCTAAAACCCATGAATTTCAGGTTATAGCTGAAACTGGTGAAGACACGATTATCTACTGTGCACAAACTGGCTATGCGGCTAATATTGAAAAAGCAGACACTTTACGTGAAGAGCTTGCTTTTGATGAGGGAGCTAGAGAACTGTCCGAAGTTGAAACGCCTAATATGGCAACGATTGAGGATGTATGTAATTTTCTTAAAGTTCCTCAGCACCATTCCATTAAGTCACTACTCTACTCTGTGAAAAAGGATGAGGATGAAGAAATTGTCCTCGTCCAGCTTCTCGGTGACGATGAACTGAATGATCTCAAACTTAAAAATTATTTGAGTGCAGATGAAGTTGCTCCTACTGAAGAGGGGA
>JBFHGF010000477.1:0-2498 GCA_041583335.1 Bacteriovoracaceae bacterium | reverse complement strand
GAAGAGGGCCTTTTTGAATAAAAAGGCCCATGATGCGTTTTATTTACAAGTTTTAAGAGTGGTTTCAAGTGTTAGGGTAACATCTGACCATGTTTTCCCTTCGTGAAGAGCATAACATGCTTTATTGATGGCCGAGAGTTGTTTGCTCATGGCATAGTCGAGGATATCCATATGACCTGTGGCCGTAAGTTTCATTCCACTCATCTTGTAAGTGAGAGGCACTTCATGCTTTTGGCCGTTAAGGATTAAATCCATCGTGATTACATCTTTAGTTACATCCTTCACTTTTGCCGTAATGGTGTCTCCACCTACTAGGTCGCTGAAGAAGAATTTTACAATCTTCACATCGCGACCCTCATTACCTGAGTCTACTTTATTTACGCGGATGTCGATTTTTTGACCCTTAAGAAGATCAGCTACCGAAGACCCCTTTGTTTTTCCTGAGAGAGAGTATTTAGGAAGTTTGCCATTAACTCCAACTTTCTTAGGGGTTTTAAATGCAGTCCATTTAATATCAATTCCATTTTTGTCATAAGTGTAGCAAGAAGCAGCAGATACCGAAGCTTGAGTGAGGATCAGTCCAGCAGCAAAGATAAGTGATTTCAATTTCATGGGTATTCCTTTTTTAAGGTTTGTTATGCCTATCATGATACTTAGACTGAATGAAAATGGTAGGGGAAAGATTGAGGCAACTGCTATACAAAGATGGGGAATGATCTCTTTTTTTGCTGTAATTTTAGGAGTTTACATTAACTCGATAAAGTTATTTTAATGAATAACCGATTAATTAACTATGGAAAATTTAAATCGAAAACTTAGATGCTTTATCTTCTCTTTGTCCCTTTGGTTCAATGGTATCGCCTTTGCCGTTGATTCGACTGTGCATAGTGGTACTCCTATTGGGAAAGAGCTTAATAGAATCATCATTTCCCATTACGCCTCTTTGGCCAAGGGGGTCAATAAGCTTGTTCAGAATGGGCCGACAGATGCCTACCTTAAACGCTTTAGTGAAGAAGATAAGCAGGTCTACAAAGAGTTAGTGAAGCGATTGAAAGAGGCCAAGGTTGTAGCACGTGCCCAAAAGCATGGTCTCATCCTTACTTACTCAGGCGGCTCAACAACTCTTGAGCTCGTGGATCTCTTAAGCAATCAATATAAAGTTAATGGAAGGGCCTTTCACTTCGATGTGGAGGGAAGCTTTAGTGCAAACTTAGAAAGTGCAGTGGAGCTCTTTTATAAGAAAGGAGAGACACCCAAGACGACTCTACTCTTGGAAAAACTTTTCTTTATTGAAGAAGCCCAGGCCTTTGCTTTCTTGGCCATTCCCATTTGGGCCCTCGTGGCCGGGGGCTCTGTTGCCGTTGCCACGGATACGATTGTGAGTGCTTCTGCTAATGATATCTCTAATTCTTTAGATCCAAAAGTGAGACAAAAGATTCAAGACCTACAAGAGAAATTTAAAAGGAGGGCCGATCAATGTGAGGCCGACCTTGGGCGCACTTATTCTGGTGATCGCGCCATCATCCAGGGCAATAGCTCGGTTCAGATGGTGGCCACTCTAATTGAAGAACTAGGGGCCGAGCTTGAGGACTCTTGGTTTGATGGTGATGGCAAAGAACAAATTGATTACGATGAGCTGGGCTGTGAGGCCTATCATGGCAAAGAGGGGATGCGTACCGATCAGCTCTTTGGAATTGTTCCCGGTGGATGGCATGGGAAAGTGGTGCAGCCCCTGTGTCATGAGCAGGAGCGATTGAATAAATGCTTTGAAAGTATTGAAGAAGTTATGCGCGACAAAGATATTTCAATTAATGATGTGCAAAAGGGCAGAGTTCCGGCTCCGTCTTATAAAGGTCTAGTCGATGAGTACAAAGACCTCAGTGGAGTGATTAATCAATAGGTCCTTAGTGGTACTTAAAGGGGGTGTCTAGACTTTGGCACTGCGCTGGACGAAGGCCCTTTCTATGGTGTATTTGTGCTCCATGAATTTTGAAATCAGAAACCCTCAATTTCCCCGGGAAATCCTTGTTCCCCTAGATTCCCATCCCCACTTATTGGGAAGGCTAACCTTAAACCTCGTCCACGACGGGGTGACAGTGGAAATTGAAATTGTTCAAAAGGAAGGCCGAAAGATTTGGGCCATCGTGGATCGCTTATATCGCATTGAGTCTGATGATGAGGCCATGGATCTTGCTGTTCAGCGTCTATCCGATTACCTCGCTCGAAGGTGACAATTACTCGACGGCATTTGCTCCGTGTCAGTCAAAAAACCATCACTAGTCATATCTTTATTTGACGTAAATACAGTCACTTAGTTGTTTGAAAAAGTTGGCACGCTCCTTGCTTATATAATAGTGTGTGTGTGTAGGAGCTTTGAAAAAAGGATTTTTTCTGACTCCATCTAAATGTCTCTCGAAAAGCCCAATGGTCTCCCCATTGGGCTTTTTGTTTTTAAGCTTAATTTTTAGCAATCTTCTGCGTCAGTGCCGCGACTCCTT
>JBFHGF010000476.1:0-2518 GCA_041583335.1 Bacteriovoracaceae bacterium | reverse complement strand
CCCAAGGCCCACGGTCCTATGAGAAAATAAATGGTCAGGTCAGTGGCGATGATAAAAATAATGTTAAAGAGCATCCATCCATCAAATACTTTTCCTTTTTTTAGGCGCATGGGACGGGCCACTTCAATGGCAAAGAAGAACATAAACCAAAGCATTTTTCGCCACCAAATATTACGTACCCATTTGGCCTCCTTATGAAAGGCCAAGTCAGCATCAAAGTCGTATTCATTGAGGTTGGAGTGGTGGATATTGTGGAAGGTTCTAAAGCTCATCGCCGAAGGAAAGGCCTGGCCAATATTAGTGAAGATACACCAAACACGATTCCAAAAGCGAGACTTGAAGATGGCATCGTGACCAGCATCATGCATAAGTACATAGAGGGCATGGTTGCACAAGGCCCCTACTGTGTAGGAGAGTCCTAGAATCCACCAGATATTTAAGTTTTCGTTAACAATGAAATACCCCGTTACCAATTGAATGGCGGTTACTAAAGTAATATAGAGGGCCGTCATAGGGTAAGGCTTCATAAAGTCACGGATCTGAGGGTACTTCTTTAAAATTTCGCGACTGCGAAGGGCGTGGGGATTTTGGTTGGCCGTATAGGTATAGTCTTCTTTCATCATGGTAGATATGAGTAGGTAGTGCAAAAATGATGCATTGTTTAAAAACTTAGAGTTTCAATATTAGGAAAGTCTTGGCGATTGTGCAATACTTTCGACGGTAACCAAGGAATGATTTACATGGGAACACTTCGACAAATCTATCTCACAAAGGTTGGAAATCACAGTATTTGGGATTTTCGTGACCTAAATGGCCATGTTGGTCAAGATAAAGAGGCAAGCGCCGAGATAGCAACAGGTCATATTCGACTTAAAGTCGAGTATAGCGGCCTTAATTTTGCCGATGTCATGATGCAACTTGGGCTTTATCCCGATGCTCCACCTCTTCCCTATATTCCCGGTTATGAAGTGAGTGGAGTCGTCACCGAAGTTGGCCCTGGCGTGAATCATTTTTGTCCCGGGCAACAGGTTTGCGCGGGCACTCCTTTTGGAGGTTACCAGTCGTCCCTAGACCTTCCCGCAGCGCAGGTGATGGCCCTGCCCCGACATCTTTCTCTTGAGCAGGGGGCATCTCTTATTGTTAGCTTCATCACGGCCTATGCCATTTTTTGCCAGTTGGCGCGAGTCAAAGAAAGTGACAAAGTCCTCATCGACTGTGGTAGCGGATCTCTTGGTCGCCTCTCGATACAACTTCTCCAGTACCTCGGAGTCAAAGAAATAACGGCACTTACTCGTAACCCTGACAAGTTAAGTGCCCTTGAAGCGCAAGGGGTCACGGCCAGACTTCATAAAGATATGTTCTCAACAAACTTTGATAAGCGTTTTGATGTCATTCTCAATTCTCGTGGTGGAAGTTCCCTAAGGCGAGACTATCAACGACTGGCCACTTGTGGCCGTATGGTTACTATTGGCGCTAGCTCCTTTGTCCAAGGAGGTAAGAAGAATTTCTTTTCGATGCTCAAGGAACTTTGGGGGATGAGAGGATTCTTTCCCATTACCTTGATGAATGATAACCGTGGAGTGATGGGCCTTAATGCCCTTCGTCTGTTTGACCCGGAAGATATGAGCAAGATTGATGAGGCCCTTCGTTTTCTTGAAGAGCATCCTATTTTTGAACCTCGGGTGGATCGCGTCTTTAATGCTAGGGAAGTCAAGGAGGCCCTGTCCTTTTTGGCCAGTGGCCAATCACGAGGCAAGGTTCTTCTTAAATGGTAAAAAGGGCAGCCGGGTTTCTACTTTTCTTTGCGATAATCGATATTTGAAAACTTGCACTGATCTTCTTTTTTATTTTTTAAATGTTTGTAAACGAAAGTAATCTTATAGAGACCTTCATTTTCGGCCTTCTTCTTTTTGAGATATTGATTTAAGACAATTTGACTAACTTTCGGTACCGAAACTCCTAACTTTTGTAATTCATCTCGAGCGGCCAGTCCTTCTTTCTTCTTATCTAATCCAGCATGAGAACTGGAGAGTAAGAACATAGCAGTACTTAGGGCAAAGAATATTTTAAACCGTGTTTTCATTGATTAATCACTCCTAGACTTCCTTTTTGCTCGGAGAGCACTTTCTCAGGTTTAGCACCTTCATAGGTTTGGTAGTCCTCATCTTTTGCACACTCCATCATACCTGGACAATTCCCTTCGGCATCGCCCAAGCAAGTAAGTTCACCTTCATAGACTTCGTCACCTAATCCGAATTCCTTGTGAATATCTGAATTTTGATTACAGTAAATTTCGACTTTACACAGTACTGCCGGTCTCGATCCCCCTCCACAGCGCATTGTCACAGTTGGGTTTACAACGGCCCGGCTGTAGTTACCAATGTAGCGGCAACCTTGAACTTTATTTTTCACCTTGGGGATCCCTAGTTCATCTTCTAATTTTTTAGTTTCTCCAACATCCATCTTTTTTCCATTGTCGTCATAGCAACCACTGCCATCTCGCATCCAGGTGCCATCT
>JBFHGF010000475.1:0-2529 GCA_041583335.1 Bacteriovoracaceae bacterium | reverse complement strand
GTTTCGGGGCATTTTATTTCTTTGGTATTACAAGCAGTAATAAAAACTTTTAATTATTGAAGTAGGGCTTCCTCAGCAAGACAGCTTTCGATGGCCTTCACGAGAGCAGCATTTTCAGAAATTACTGTGGCAGCGTTTTGACCACCTCTTGAGTAACATCCTCCCTGAAGGTTAAATGAACCTTAGACCCTTTCTAAGACTTGTCAGAAATAGGATAAGAATATTAGGAACATGTTGGCGACTGACATTATCTTACTATTCCCCTTTGCTAGGTTATTCAAAAAATTGACTTTATAAACAAAGAAAAATGAATTCTCTCTCAAACACGAATAATTAACGATTATTCCTCATATTGATGGACAAATAAAGGCCCAGCTTTTAGGATGTTGGCCACATCAAATGTAAGAATTCTTAATAATTATAGAAGTGAAAATCACCTAATTGTGACTTAGTGCAAGACAATTAGGTACTAAGCCTTAGGACCTCTAGATATGAGTCAAAACATCCTTGAAGTGGAAAAATTAAACAAGGTGTACCCCAATGGTACCCATGCCCTGAAAGGGGTAAGCTTTAATGTAAAGAAGGGCGAGTTCCTCGTTGTGATTGGTTTATCAGGATCGGGAAAATCAACTCTCCTTCGTTGTGTGAATCGTCTTCACGAACCAACAACAGGAAAAATCCTTTTTGAAGGAAATGATATTACCAATATTAAGGGTAAACCTCTTAGAGCTCTTCGCTCACGTATTGGAATGATCTTCCAACACTTCAACCTCATTCCTAGAAAAACCGTTATGACCAATGTTCTCACAGGAACTCTGGCCCGCAACGGTGTAATGAAATCAATTCTCGGTATCTTTCCTGAAGAAGACAAGAAGAAGGCGATGGAGCTTATCGATCTTGTTGGCCTTAAAGGAAAAGAAAATAGAAGGGCCGATAACCTCTCCGGTGGTCAGCAGCAAAGGGTGGCCATTGCCCGTGCGCTCATGCAAAACCCTTCCATTCTTTTGGCCGACGAGCCTGTTGCTTCCCTTGACCCGGCCACCAGCCACTCGGTTATGCAATACCTTAAAAAAGTAAATGAGGAATTGGGAGTAACGATTGTTTGTAACCTACACTTTCTCTCTCTCGTGCGTGAGTACGCCAGTGCTGTGATTGCCCTTAAAGATGGAAATCTTATCTATGAGGGAAGCCCTAGTGAGATTGATGAGAATTGGTTCCAGACCATCTATGGTGAGAATGCCGTAGAAGTAACGATTGATTAATTTTTAAAAAAATAATTAAGAGGAAAATATGAGTAATTCAGACGCAGTCGTATTGAATCAAGATAAGGCCGGAATCAAGCAAATGAAGCGTGTAGTTTCCGCAGTGGCCATCGATATCATCCTTTGGGCCTATACCCTACTTGTTGGTTACAAGATCGTGTATCAGAAAGTCATTGTAGGCATTCGCTATGCCGAGTTTACTTGGAACCAACCTATCTATGCTCTGGCCATTGGTGCCCTGGTCGCCCTTGGACTCTTCTTTACTAAGCTCTCTATTGGTCGTGCTATCCAAGGCCTCTATGAGTCAGATGACACCAAGGCCCTCACGGCCCAACCCTTTATGTTCTTTGGCTACTTCATTATTATCCTCACTTTTATTGCGGGACTTAATATCTCCCAAGTGAGCATGAGAGAATTCTTCTCAGAAGCTGGACTACTTGGGGCGAAGAGAATTTTCACGGCCCTCTTTCACCCTAATTTTGATATTCTTGAGCAGGCCATCTTTGCGGCCATTGAAACCATCTACATGGCCTTCATTGCCACTGTTATTGCTCTGCCCTTTGCATTCCTTTTGGGATTCTTTGCGGCGAGAAACCTGATGATTCAATCCCCTCTGCTCTTTGCTCTCTATAATCTAACCAGATTCTGCCTCAATATCACACGCTCCATTGAGCCATTAGTATGGGCCATTATCTTCTCTGTATGGGTTGGAATTGGACCATTTGCCGGTATGTTGGCCCTTTGCCTCCACTCCGTATCCTCTCTAGCAAAACTCTACTCAGAGCAAATAGAAAATATTAGTGAAGGACCAATTGAGGCCATGACCGCCACAGGTGCTCACCCTATTCAGGTCATCTGGTTTGGAGTGGTTCCTCAAATTATTCTGCCCTACCTCTCTTTCACAATTTATCGTTGGGATATCAACGTGAGAATGGCCACAGTTATTGGTCTTGTTGGTGGAGGTGGTATCGGTACCATGCTGATGCAATACCAAGGTCTTGCCAAGTGGAATGAAGTGGGTCTTCTGGCCATTACCATTGCGGTGATCGTTTGGTTTATGGACTGGTCTTCCTCAAGAATTCGCGAATCGATTAAATAGCCATGCAATTTTCTGCTCTCGCCATTGGATTACTGCTTTTATTTATCCTTCAAGTGGTTATTCGATGGCTTGTCGCCCACAAAAATAAGAATAAAGAATAAAGAATAAAAATAACTAAGGCCCGGCGAGATCAAGCTCATGCAAAGTCTCACAATGCTCGGCGCGAGG
>JBFHGF010000474.1:0-2539 GCA_041583335.1 Bacteriovoracaceae bacterium | reverse complement strand
GAGAAGTTCCCCATTATATAAGAAGAAAGGAAGTTCTTCCGGGAATTACGGGTTTGGCCCAAGTATGTTTACCTTATAGCGCTACGGCAGAAGAGAAAATTCAATATGATGCTTACTATATTGATAACCAAAATTCTGTGGTTCTCAATATGATGATTTGCTACTACACGGCGAAGAAAATGGTGAGCTTTTCTAAATAATTCAAATACCTTTTTATGTAAAAATGTCGAGCTTCATCTGTATTTCTAATGGATGGTTGAGTTTTTTATGATGTTTGTCAGTCTTGAGTATTTCGTCTAAAAATCCTTTGATTTCTGAAAATTTACCCCTTAATTAAATAGCGTTTCTTTAGTTTAAGGGGTGAGTTATGACGAAAAAAGTTTTGCGTTTTTTCCTGCTATTTATTGTCTTTGTGGCCGTTGATCCTACGGTTTTCGCATCTGAGGTTTCCTATCGGATGCTCTCTCGCTCAAATCTGCATTACAGGCATTTTCTCCAGATCAATGAAGAGAATGGGCTCTTCAAAGTGATTGAGCTTGAGCAGCAGCGGGGTGATTTTCCCTATATTCTTTCGCGCCATCAATTTGATGATCCTAATGCACTCAAGCGTTACTTGGATCGCTTGCATGCCCAAAGCTTGAAGAGCACCAAGAAACTAGAAGATTGGGGATTGCAAACTCCAATTGAGGACAGCAATAAACGAAATACCAACCTATGGCCTGCGACCCAGCAGTGGAGTGAGCACTGGGAAGAAGAACTGGCCAAGTGGGTGGAAGAGAATGTGAAGGAAGACTTCTTTGTGAAGTATGGACTGGCCACGGATTGTGCTGATGCCATTCTTGGCATTCGCTGGATCTTTGCTCGTATCCACGGATTACCTGTGGCCAATCACACTTCCGTATCCAATTCTCTGTTCACAAACTACAGCGTGCCAAGCCGTTGGAGAAATATTCCCAAGGCAAAACTGTGGCATGAGGACCGACTCTTTAAAACGGCCCTTGATTACATCATGTCCTTAGGCAGTACCAGAACCGTCCTATTGGACTCCTATCCTTTGGCCCTCACTAAGCAGGGCCTACTTTCTGGCGCATTTTCTATTATCAAAAACCCCGGTTCCAATCATGCCAAACTTATTTCAGAGAATCACTTTGATGGCCCCACTGAGTTGCCTTTATTTACTTTGGCCAGCACGGTTCCTCGTCAAGTTCGCTATTTAGTACGCGAGGCGGTTACTGATGAAGGTTGGCCGGTGGAAGGTGAAAAATCATTTCTTAATTTTCGCTGGCCCATTGTTTCGGGAAGTAAAGTTTATCTCAAAAGTGCTTCTTCTCACTCGGACTATTCTCGTGAGCAATACGATCTAGAATTGAGGACCCAGCATCCTGTGTTTATCGAATTTCTTCTGGGGCGCTTAAAAGATGCTTATGACCCCCAAAATCTCATTCAGATGGCGGTGGAAGATATCCTCAACTATACCCAACAGCGTATTGATGTGGTGGCCCAGGGAGCGGCCTATTGTGCTCAACATGACTGTTCTTATGGAACGAATAACTGGGAGGATTGGTCGACACCCTCAAGAGATAAGAAGCTCAAAGCTAAGTTTACCAATATCGATGTCTTGGCCGCTCAGTTTGAAGATATTTCTCCTGGGTTAATTGAGAAGTGGCGGCGCGCCCAATTTGAAACCATGGTTCCGATACTGGGCCATAACCTTAGCCTCAAGACCATTCGCTACCTCTTGGAAAGTGGTAAGGCCTCAAGTGATCCCAATGTTTCGATATAAGAGCGTTGGGGGCTTAATGTGGATATCACGGCCCAAAGTTTAATTCGATCGACTCTCGATTTACTAACCCAAAGAAAAACGATCATTGATAAGCAAAATCAAAGTTGTGATCCTCAAAATTGTTTTGCAAAAACCCTAAACTGGTTATCTTGGAATACTTTTCAAGTGGATGAAGCTCTACTCAAAAATCATCAAGAATTTAAAGAGCTTTGTTCTATCTATGGTACCGACTCTTGCTTTGATTTAATTTTTGATAATACGGTCACCTTTGATTCGGGACTGGAGAAATTACTTTTGAGACAATGGGTGGAGAGAGTTCCTCGCTTTCATTCTGATCCTTCAGTCTTGAGGGAAAGAAGATGGGGCCTTGTTGAAGAAAGTCTGTTGGCCACCCAAGTTGATTTTGATTTTGGGGTAGTCTTTTCTCAAAAGAATACGGCCTTGGTGGATTCTCAGCGCTTACTTGATCTTGAAAGTTCAAATATTATTCTTAGAGCAAAAGAGGGAGAGACCTTCCACCTCGCTAAATCGGGAACCTTATTGGTTCAAAGCGGGCACGGTGGTGACCAATTTACAGCGGGCACACTTCAAAATGATGGAAGTTTTAGCTTCACATCACTGGAGAACTTTGCCCTTGGTCCAGATATGAGTTTAATCGTGAAGCGTTTCTTCAGTTCAGAAGACTATATGGCCATTGAATTGGCCTCTCAAGATCGACTTCGCTCCTATATCGTTGTCTTTGATCGTAATGGGGAT
>JBFHGF010000473.1:0-2548 GCA_041583335.1 Bacteriovoracaceae bacterium | reverse complement strand
TTCCCGATTGGATTTTCCACCGTTATGGTAACCGCGGACTGAGCCTATTCTTTGCTTTCATCAATCTTCTTTCTGTAACCTTTGTGGTTTTGATCTTAGTAGGTTGTTCGATTCTCATGAGTACGCTCTTTGGCATTGATCAAAAGACAGCGCTAACCATTACGCTGCTCTTCGTTTTCTCCTATGTTCTGATGGGGGGAACCTATGCCCACGCTTACACGAATACTTGTCAGGGGATTATGATGCTCTTTATCGCTCTGGCGATTTTCTTTTCAGGGCTTCACTACTTTGATGGAGGATTCTTCAATGCGCTTGAGGCCGTAGGTCCAAACTACGCCAAAGTATTTAACCCCGATTCCAACCTCTACTATAATTTCTTTAGCGTTTTCATCTCAGGCTTCTTCATCACTTTTGCTCTTATGCTTCAACCGCATATCCTCACAAAAGTTCTCTATATCAGAAAAGAGAGTGAGGTGAATAAGTTCATTTGGACAACAGTCATTGTAGGGACTTGTTACGCCCTTATGCTCTTTGTTGGCTTCTACGCCAAGATTAAAGGTCTCGATATTCCTCGCCAGGATATGGTGGTCGCTTCTTATATTGGTATCGAATTTGGCGCCAGCTTCATGGGAGTGTATTTTCTAACTTTCATTTCGATCAGTCTTCTCGCTGCAGGGATGAGTACTCTCGATGGAATTCTCGTTTCTCTCTCGGCCATGGTGGTGAATGATATCTATTCACCTTTTGCCACCAAGAAACAAGGAACGATGGATTCTGCGAAGGGGCTAAAGCTTTCTCGCTATGTTCTTGTGGCGGTAGGGCTTTTCTCTTACGCCTTGGCCTATAACCCACCTCAGTTGGTTGGTCTCTTCGCTCAGAAGGGTGTTTACGGTTTGGCCGCCGCTTCATTGGTTCCCATCCTCTTCGGAGTACTCTATAAGAAAAACCTTCCTCTGTGGGTTGTGACTACCGCCTCAATGATTGGGCTCTTTGGTCACCTTATAATGAATCTCTTTATGGGAGTCCTAAATCCAGCGGTGAGTTCAAGTTACTCTATTTTGGCCTCCCTTGCTTTCACCTTGGTGGCGCTCTTCCTCGTGAATCGTGGAGCAAGTAAAGAAGAAGATAAGGACTTGGCCCGCGCTGAGGCCTAAAGAAATTACTAAGGGATTAGACCTATTTTATTGGTCTAACTCTTTATTAAAAGAGTTTTTTATTGGGCCTTTCTAGGCAATTCATTTCAATTGACTTCGATTCGTTGCAGTCTATAATTTTAATGAGAATTGTTTAGTAAAGGCCTCTATTGTGCAATATCCACGAATCATTATTAGTTCTATTATTATCTTTTATTCGCTCTTATTTTTGCTCTATGCCAAGGTAACGTTGAATGAGGCGAATAATCGTATAGAAGTCTTTGAGAAATCTTTTGGCAGCTCTCTATCCTTTATCCTCTCGGATGCTGTTAATGATGCCAAACTTCTTAAAGTCGATAGTTTAAGCTTAGATTTTCTCAAGGTATTCTCACTTAATAATCCCCAATACTCTCAAGTGCGAATTTTAAGTGATCAAGGAATGGAGCTATTACGAATCAACCATGGCGATTCTCTTGAAGTCGTCCCTTACGAAAATCTTCAAAATAAATCAGCACGCTACTACTTTCAAGATTTAATGAAAGGTGAACAGACAATTTATACTTCTGGTCTCGATTTTAATGTTGAACGGGGAGAGATTCAACAGGGGGTAATTACTCTAAGAGTGGGGCGAAAATATGAAGAAGAGAAGAAAGTCATTTTCCTCAATATCACTGATAAGTACTTTCGTCGCTTTATCTCTGACTTCAAGGATATTGATATCTTCTTTCAAAATGAATATCAGGAGAGCTCCCTCTTATCTCTGATTCCGTTTTTCCATTATCCGTATGTAAAGTCGATTCATCTCGATGATGTTTCTCGCTATTTGCAAAAAGCTGGAGTCGCTCATCGTCCATTGAATTTCTTTATCAAACTCAAGATAGCAAACTATCGGCTACAAATTCTAATCGGGTCGGTGGTTACCTTGGCCACTCTCGTTCTCACTTTGTGGTTATATTCAAAGATGCTAAAGAATCACAACCAAGGGCAATTCTATACGAATCTCTATCGTCAATTTATTGATGAGAGTTTTATCTTTTCCATGACAGACCTTAGAGGACGTATCACGTATGTGAATGAAACATTCTGTAATATATCGGGTTACTCGGCCATGGAACTCCTTGGCAAAGACCACCGGATTGTGAATAGTGGTGAGCACGATAAAGCCTTCTTCAAGGAGATGTGGAATACCATCAAAGAGGGAAGGGTCTTTATGGGAGAGATTTGTAATCGCAAGAAAAATGGCGAGTACTACTGGGTAAGTTCTGTGATTGGACCTCTGCGTGGAGCAGATGGACGAATCGTAGGCTATGCGGCCGTCCGCTATGATATCACCTTGCAAAAACGTCTGCGAAAAGAGCTGGATCTCCATGAAGGGCAAAGCAGTGATTTAAATCCATAAACGGGTAGAGTTAATT
>JBFHGF010000472.1:0-2579 GCA_041583335.1 Bacteriovoracaceae bacterium | reverse complement strand
TCTTTGCTCAATCCATTCTTAAAAAGTTCTATGATGAAGGATTGATTCCTGCTGAAAAGAAACCGTACCTAACCAAGCTCTCTCTAGGTCAAGGGCCTTACCTTGCCATTGAAAGCAAAGAAGGTAAGCCCCACTACATGTTAGATGCTGCTTCCCAAATCGCAACTCTTGGACACGGTTTCAATCCTTCAACTTTCTTTGGAACTATTCACCATAAAGCGGCCTGGAATAATAACCCTGAAGATCAATCATTTAAGGAACTCGTTAATTCCTATCGTCACTTTATTGAGCGAAAACTTGATCGAAACAATATTGAAATAAGCTTCACCAACTCTGGAGCTGAGGCCAATGAACTGGCGATTGCCATGTCATTTGAAAAGAGAGTGAATGAAAAGGCCCATAAAATATTGGCCTTCAAGGGATCTTTTCATGGCCGCATGCTGCTTTCTCTCTACTCCACTTGGAATCCATCTAAGAGAGAGCCTTTTCAATGGGAAGGACATGAAACCCTCTTCGTCGAGTATCCTGAACTCAATGATGACCAAATCGAAAGAAAGTATCCAAGTAATTGGAAAACCTTTTGGGAGAGCGATGTTCTCTCAGATCCAAAAGTAGCAAAACCAACCCAATGGGATATTACCGATGATTGCCTCGCTCAAGAAGTACAATCCCTATGGGAAATTAGAGAACACTTCCTTAGTGGGGAGGTTTTCTGCACCTTGATAGAACCTATGCAGTGTGAAGGTGGTGATCGCTTTAGCTCTGATCGCTTTCAATGTGCACTGGCCCTCATGGCCAAACAATTTGGCGTCGCTCTTATTTATGATGAAGTACAAACAGGATTCCACTTAGGTCGTGAATTCTTCTGGCATAAGCAATTTAACCTCAGTGACTCTAAAGGACAGTCGCTCCACCCTGACTATATTATTTGCGCCAAGAAGGCCCAAGTCGGTATGGTTATTTTTGAGAACAATGAGCATAACCCTAGCATCCCCTACACTGAACAAGAGTTTCAGGTGGCCTCAGTAATCCGAGGTTATATTCATGCTTTAGGGCTTGATCAATGTCAGGGTCATATCCTCAATCTAGAGAAGTTGGCCAAAGTCAAACTAGAGGCCCTCATTAAGAAATTTCCGACTCAGATTGGACGGCCCCGCCTACGCGGAATGAGTTTTGCTTTCGAAGTTAATGACCAAGATAAGGTTGCCGAATTTATCAGCAAACGCTTTGAGCACGGACTACTCTACTATCCGGCGGGTGCAAAGACTCTTCGTTTTCGCCTCAATACAGCGTTCAACGAAAAAGACCTCGATTTCCTCTTTACTCAGTTAGAATTAATTATGCTGAGAATATATAAAGAAGAAAAGGTCGAGCTTCCCAAGCAACCTTATCAAGAATCGGAAATACTAAATCGTTATTCTCGCTGGCCTCTTTGGCACCAAAGGCTGTTGACGGCCAAATTGGAGCTGAATGACAAATCCATAGAAGATTTCATTCTCAATGAACTTGAGTACATGAGTAAGGCCTGTCAAAAAGACCTCGAGCTGATTGAAGTCAATAAAGAAAACTTCAAAGGAATAAAGCAAGATATTCAACGCCTAGAGAGTGAAGTCTATGAGCCAGCACGACAAACAAGTATCGAACACTTTGAGGCCACGGCCAATCATGAAAATTCCGTTTGTTATGCCCTAAAGATAGATAATCAAGTTGAAGCGATTATATTTGCTGGTCCCATGGAACTCTATCCCTTTGAGAGAGGACTAAGAAGAGATCCAGACTTTGGAAAAGAAAATTCGCTTTACATGCTCGATACAACGGTCCATCACAAATATCAGAACTTTGGACTCGGCAAGTTCTTAAAATTTGCACTAACTCTCAAGGCCTCTGAGAAGAACGTGGACTATATTAAAGGAAGGAATCGTGATCGTTTGGCCGCAGGCATGCTCATGATCAACCTCTCCCTAGGAGCCTATGAGCAGTTCTACATGGCAGAAGACTATCCAGACCATGCTCCTCATCGTGATGTTCTCTACTATAAGCAGCCCTTAAAATGGAGCAAGAGCGATGACCAAATCCTTAGCAACCGCATCCATTCTTCTCTTGATATCAGACAGGTTGGACACGAGTTCCTACACGACCAAATCCCTCAAATGGTCAATAAAGTGTGCCTCTCCAATTTTGTAGGGCAACGTTTTCTTGAAGAACTCCACTACGTCAGTGAGCAGATGCCAAAGGACTTACGTCATCTCTACACCACTTCGGGCCAATCGGAATGCGTGGACAAGTTAGCAAAATCAATTCTCTTCAAAGACCCTAAATCTTTTACAAAAGAGAGTTATTTCTTAACTTTCAAAGGACACTTCTTTGGAAATGGAAGTAACTTATCTCGCTCTCTATCCCATGCCCTCTTTACGGGAACCCAAAGAGAATCCACTCCCTATTTTAAAACCAAACGCTTGGATCATCCCACTCAAACGAATAGAGATACTCTCTTAAAGAATCTAAGTGAGATCATAAACGATCCCAATTTAAAAGGGGTTTGGATAGAACCTATTCGCCAAAAAGATTATCTTGCTGTT
>JBFHGF010000471.1:0-2586 GCA_041583335.1 Bacteriovoracaceae bacterium | reverse complement strand
GGCCGGTGGATTAAAGTACTTCACACGTAGTGGTTTTGGTGCACGTGTGATTCTTGATTACTATCAAAGAAGTGAAACTTACGAAGTTGAAAACTCAGAAGAAAATTTCGTAAAAACTGTATCCGGTCCACGAATCCTCCTGGGCCTCGCCTATCGTTTTTAGGTACGCGCTCCCTTTTCGAGATGTTGGGCCAAATAATGACTCTGGGTTTCGAGAAAACTCTTAACTTGGGGATAGAGCTCAATATTCCAAATTCCAAGCCTGCGTAGAATAAGATCGTCAAAGGTCTTGGGAAATTCTGTTTCTACAATCGTTTTTAATTTTTCTTCATTGAGCTCAATTTCCTGCCATGGAGGACACAGGCCTTTTTTACGAAAAGGACTTAGAGAGAGTTCACTGTGATAGGTCTTTCCCATTTTCGAAAAGAGCATTTTTACCACATCGGCGGCCATAATTCTAAAGGTCGTGTACTTGCCACCTATGATAACAAAGGCATTTTCTTGGGGCTGGTAAATTTTGTGGTGACGGGCCACTTTGCCAAGATCTCCCGACTCATCTTCCTTCACTAATGGGCGCAGCCCTGCAAAGGAAGCATGAATATCATTCTTTGTTAGTTTGACTTTGGGGAAATATTCGTTGAGGTTATCAAGAAGGTAATCAACTTCAGCGGACGAAGCTTCTTGGTTAAAGGTGGCCTCTCCTGGATGTTCTGTTGTTCCCACCAGAACTTTATCTCCTTGGGGGATAACAAAGATCACACGCCCATCATTGGGAGTGAGAACCACTGGGTTATCGAGGGGAAAGTCTTTCTTGGTGAACCAAAGGTGGGAGCCTTTACTCAGGGCCAATTTCGGTGTCCATTTAAAGAGCTTGAGCTCTTGCAGCAAGCGATCGGTAAAGGGACCAGTGGCAAAGATTAAATGGCCACAGTGAATCACTCTGGTCTCTCCGGTGAGTTCATCTTTGAGGGTGAGTTCATAGTTCTGACTATTCTTTTGTGCCTTTACTAACGAAGTATGGTTACAGGCATAGGACTTTGGGGAGAGCATTCCATCGTAGACACACTCTAGAGTCATTTTTGCATCATCGACGATAGCATCTGAATAGACCCCTGCACCTTTAAGGCCTTCTTCTCGTAGCAGAGGATGGTCCGCTAGGGTTTGCTTTAGATTGGTAACTCTATGGGGCTCATTTTTAAAGCTAGAGAGCACATCATAGAGAAATACCCCGGCATGAATCATCCAAAGGGGACGAGAAGACTCTCTATATACCGGCATGGTGAAGTGTTTGGGGTAACACAAGTGGGGGGCAACTTTAAGCCATAGATTCTTTTCGTGTAGGGCCTCCCATACGAGAGAGAAGTCCAAATTTTCTAAGTATCTGATTCCACCGTGGAGCATTTTTGAGCTCGACTGGCTTGTTTGGGATGAGAAATCATTCTTGTCGATAAGCAAAGTACCTACTTGATGGAGGGAGAGGTCTCTAAAGATTCCGGAGCCAACAATTCCGGCCCCCACAATTACAACAGGGTGGTACTCGGGTATAGAATGCAGATCATTTTTCTTAAGCATGGGAGTAGAGAACCTTTATTTACTCTTAAAACGACATCAAATCACAGTATTTAAAAATCATACTTTAAGGGCGATCACTAATCCACACTGCATTACCTGTACAAGTAATTTTGTAATGCATTTCTCCTTTGTCGCTTTTCATCGAGGGCATCATGATAGGGGAGATAGAATAACTTAACCCAATAATGGCATTGGCCTCATTCTTAAAGGCCTCGTTGCGTAGTTCTTGGGCCAACTCATTATAGATATCTTCTAGGCCTAAGTTATACTGCTGTATAACTTGATTTTGATTATCGTCGTCTTTATCTGATTTATCTGAACTTTCCAGATCTCCCTGCTCCCTACGAGAGTGAAATTGCTCATAGGCATATTTCGGATCGCTGTTTTCATGGCTCTCCTTATGCTGGGTTTTTTCGTGTAGCAATTGTAGATCCAGTTCACTAATCATGTAGTGGGCCGAAAGTACTTTGATATATTGAAGTACATCATGGCCTTCAAGACCGGAGGTCGTGCTCATAATGATATCTTCGATGTCGACCATGGTCTTTTGCATTTCCACGGCCTCGCGACGATCTTGGCGAAGATTATATTTACTCACTAGGCCTTTGTTGTCATGAGTGTAACTCTTGGTGGGGTGGAGTTGTTCGGAGAGACCGATTCTGATTTGCACATCAAAGCGTCTCATTTTATGGGCCAAGTAGATGGCCGAATACTCGCTAATTTGAGAAATTAAAAGGTGACCGCTTTGCAGACCTTGCTCAGTGATGGATTCATTTTCATCACTGACGAGTCCATGTTCACGCAAGAGGATCATAATGTCTTCGGCATCTTCTTCGTATTTTACATTTCTTAAAATTAGAGTGTAGGGAGGGTTTCCTCCTGTGGTGACAGTTCCATAGGAGATGGCATTTCCAAAGTCCCTGAGCTCTTGAAAGTTTTCCCTTGGGGCGTGGCCCACACCAGAGGAGGGGGAAGCCGCGCTCACTGATATAGGTTGAGTGGGGGTGGGGGGTT
>JBFHGF010000470.1:0-2599 GCA_041583335.1 Bacteriovoracaceae bacterium | reverse complement strand
TTTAGAAATTGATTATTTAAATAAAGAACCTGGAATATATTCGGCAAGATATATGGGAGAGGATACACCGTATACGATTAAAAATAATGCAATTATTAAGCGATTAGAGAAGGGTCAAGAAAATGGTCCACAATTCTTACCTTTTATTGCAGAAAAGATTGCAGAAATCAAAGAAGTGAGCGTCGAAGAAACTCTTCAAATTTGTTACCAAAATAGTTTAGAGCTTTTCTTGAACTAAGGGCGTCTAAGAATAATATTAAAGTGATTGACGAAATACTCCCTTAGCACGGGAATCGCGGCCAGCGGAAGATCTTTAACGGTATCAAGTTTCATATATTCAATTTCAAAGTTTGAATCTTTAAATAATTTTTCAAACCTTCTTAGAGAAAAGCAATTCATCCCCCCAGGAATATTTCTCCATGTGGTCGCATCGTCATCACGATAGATTTTTCTAATTTTGATCAATGATCGTTCTGAGTAAAATTTATGAACCCAAGGTACTTTTGTAATGTAGTCATAATGGGCTCCGTATGGACTATTCCACAGCGGTCCAAAAGTAGCAAAGACCTTGCCTCCGGGGCGCAGAGAATCAAACATAAGATCTAAGATTTGCTTGGGATCATCGTAATGTTCAAAACTATTTTGACTTAAAATAAGATCATAGCTTCCTGCCTCAATTTTATCCGTTAGGATAATCTTATCTTTCCCCTGTGCTGCTTCCCTATTTTCCTTAGCAATCTTCAGAATTTCGGGATTGGTATCAACCCCTGTAACACTTTTAATATTTTGAAGGGCAAGGGCCAAGCATTGAATCCCCTGTCCACATCCAAAATCAAGAATATCCTTTCCAGCTAACTCTTGATCAAACCCATCAAATTTTTCACGATAGAGGGTTAGGGAGTTTTCAATATCCCACTTCATATCGTTGAGTGGATTATTATTCACAACGGAAACAGGGCGACAGAAATTGAGCAATAATTTTTCCATCATATTGAATTTGAGTAATTTCGTGAGATCTGTAGACATGAATGAATTATAAGCCTGAATAAAATTTAATTACAAAGGTTTTATTTTGAAATTATTCTCGTTTTGGCATTTCAGATCACAATACGGAATAAAAAGAAGCAAGAGGAGCTTTTGTCCTTATAGATAAATCTCCTTGTTATCGATAAAATAATTCTATGAAACTGGCCAAAATTGTATTCTTTTTAACCTCTTTTATTCTTCTCAACACCTCGAGTTTTGCAGGTCTCTATATCCACCCTCGTCTCGGCTATCATACTGGTGATGATTCTGAAGAAGGTCAGAGTTACAGCAGCACCTACTATGGAGCACTTCTTGGTGCTACATTTGGACGCAATGATCGCTTTGTTATCGGCGTCAATATCAACCAGTGGTCCAAAGTTCACAAAGGCTCTACCTCCCTCAACGAAGCAGAAGTATCGCTGATGGAGATGGGTCCGATGCTCAGTGCATTCCTCAATAAGTCGCAAACAATCTTTGCTTCTTTTGCCTATAATATGTATGCCAAGGGAGATAGAACTCTTTCAGATGGAACTGCTCAAGAAATTTCAGGTTCAAGTATGCTCGGGCAATTGGGCTATGTCGTCAAATTCTCTCGTTCGGTATTTCTTGGCGTTTCGATGAATTACCATTCAGTTTCCATCGACTCCTCTGTAGTTGGCACGACAGAGGCCAGCGAATCAGACTCCTACTCTACAATCTACCCCAGTATCGACCTTAGTATTCGTTTTAGATAATTTAAGACAGGTATTATTTACCACCAACCTCTCTGCTCCTTTCTCTTTTTGAGAGCTCCTCCGATAGAGAGAAATGAAAAAAATAAACCTGCTCTTATCAGCGGCTGCCCTGTGTGTATCGCCAGCGCTTAATGCTTACGATATTTTTCCTGTCACCCGCTACACTCAGTCTGACCGAGATGGAGTCATTGGACTTTACTCAAGCTATAGACCGCAAATGTCGGCCACAGTAGACTGCAGTAGTTTTCTCATGGGGGTAACATACCATTATCCCCAAGGAACTAACCAATTCCTTCACCTTTACGAGGGAGAATGCTACGACATTTTAGAAACGATCGATTACTGGTTTCAATACAATGAAACAGCCTGTCTGCACATTGATTTTGATTCTAAGAAATGGAATTTGACGAAGGGTGCAGACCTCTGTCCTAGGGACGCAGAATAACCTTAGTTTAGAAGTTGCTTTAAATGATTCCCAGCGGGATTAAAACTCAGCTGATGCGTTTGCATCATCCTCTCTCTAAAATTTTGATCCAACTTTTGAGCAAAGTTCTTTTTCGCCACGGCCTGCATTAAGGTCTGGTTAATCTTTTCATACACTAAGAATTGAACCTCAGGTGAAGTTTCCAATTCATTATGTCCTTCAGGGCGCAATTCATTGGATACATAGGTCATCTCTTTTTTACGAGCGACATTAGGTCCATCGTTAAAAAGAAAATCCTGATCTGAGATAAGGTTGAAGTTCTCTTTTACATTTTGGGGAATGATATCGTTATCGGAGCCTATGGAATCAAGGGTAACTAATAGATCAACATTTCTAAAACCGTGTTCCACACTAT
>JBFHGF010000469.1:0-2609 GCA_041583335.1 Bacteriovoracaceae bacterium | reverse complement strand
CCACGACCTTGGTGTTGTCGCTGAAACCTGCGACGATGTGGCCGTTATGTACTGTGGCCAGATTGTTGAAAGAGCAGATGTTAAGACTCTCTTCAAAGAACCTAAGCATCCCTATACAAAAGGCTTGATTGACTCTATTCCTTCCTTTGATTCAACAACAGGGGAAGATAAAGGTAGACTTCCAACTATTGAAGGCATGGTTCCTTCTCTCTTTGATCTACCAAAGGGATGTAACTTTCAAAACCGTTGTGCATTTGTAACAGATAAATGTCGTGGTGGAAGTGGAGATCCTCAACTTGAGGGAATTGGTGATGGACGTGCTGTACGTTGTTTTCACCCGTTGAGCTAATTTTAGGAAATCAGGATTTGGATATGAGCGAGTACTTACTAGAAGTTAAAAATCTATATAAGAAATTCCCAATCAAGGGAGGACTTTTCGGAAAAGAGGTTGGTGCAGTTAATGCTGTTAATAATATCTCTTTTAATATTAGAAGAGGGGAGACTCTTGGCCTTGTTGGTGAGTCGGGATGTGGAAAGACCACTCTTGGTCGATCTATCCTAAGGCTTATTGAGCCTACTGCTGGTGAAGTGATTTTTAATGGTCAAAATATTATTGATCTTGATGCTCGTCAGATGCGTGAAATGAGAAGAAAAATGCAAATCATTTTTCAAGACCCTTATGCATCTTTGAATCCCAGAATGACTGTAGGTGGAATACTTTCTGAGCCTATGGATATTCATAAATTATTCCTTGGAAAAGAGGAGCGTAAGAAGCGACTCTACGAACTTCTCGATCAGGTGCAACTTCCAAAAGATGCACTTAATAAATATCCTCACGAGTTTTCCGGAGGGCAAAGGCAGAGGGTTTGCATTGCTAGGGCCCTTGCTGTTGAGCCAGAGTTTATCGTTTGTGATGAGCCCGTTTCCGCTCTTGATGTTTCTGTTCAGGCCCAAGTCGTAAACCTACTTATGGATTTGCAAAAAGACCTAGGGTTAACTTATCTCTTTATTGCCCACGACCTAAAAGTCGTTGAATATATCAGTAGCCGTGTGGCGGTGATGTACCTCGGAAATATGGTTGAAGTGGCCGAGTCCCATGAGCTCTATGGTGGAGCAAGACACCCCTATACTAAAGCACTTTTCTCGGCCATCCCGCATCCCAATCCTGATGCTCATATGGAAAGAATTATCCTAGAGGGTGATATTCCAAGTCCAATGAACCCTCCCACAGGCTGCCATTTTCATCCGAGATGCTGGAATGCCACCGATAAATGTAGGGAATCTTACCCAGATGTGACAGCTCAGTCGCAAACTCATGAGTATAAGTGTCATAACCCGAATATTGTGTCCTAGTAGTTGATCACAAAGAGAGGTTAAGGAAATTTTTCTTTAATCTCAGCTTAAAAATCATGTCTAACTTCCGATAAGTAGAAGGAATAACTCCGCAAATCCAAGGAGACTAGGATTAGCTATTTATCGGAAATGAAAACTCTTTTAGCAAAAAAAGATGGGCCTCAATATTTGAGTCGAATTCCTATTGCCCTTTTTGATGTCTATTGGCTCAAGTCCAATGGAACAAAATTGAAGATACATGCGATGGGCTCTTTTATTTCTGAAAAAAAAATAAATCGTCTTTTAGATAAGCCTGAATCTTTTGAATTCGACTGGAAGGTGAATGGCTCCTGGATAATTGAGGGGCTAAATATGTTGGCCCAACTGACAGAAATTGAATCTGAGCGTCCACAGGATCTTAAGGCCATGGATGATTGGAGAGTTGACTTCATTAACTGGGCATCTCCTTCACTTTGGTATGGGGATGTTACCGATGTTTCATTTCTCGATTTATTTGTTTTGATGAGTTCTTTTTTAGGAATTACCAAAGATGATTTCTATGAAGGCTTTGACTTCCTATCTAATGAAGTTCAAGCACGTAACCTTGTTGTTGCCAGTACTTTAACATTTTTATCCTTACTCGTGGGATATATGGATGTTAACTTTTTGAAAGATGCATTCCGTACATTCCTCTATTTAGATTTTCTCTATAGTGAAGGGAGCTGGGAACAGAGAGAGCATGAGGTCATTCAGAAAGTGATGAAGGCCGGTGTTGAAGAGCTCAATGATGAAGAAAAGGGTGTCGTAAGGAAGAGTTATCTTGCCGCTGCTAAGAAAGCAGCAAAACTTATAGAAGGTAAACTTCACTATCCTTACGTCGCTCAATACTTGAACTGGGTGATGGAAGACTTTAAAGGTGAAGGCGTTGAGCTTAAAATCAAAATGAATGAAATGAGTGACTTTGAGTTAATGGTGCTTCTCCTTGTTAAAGGTATTGGTCATGAAGAGAATTTGTTAGAAAAAAATATTGAAAGAAATATAAATGAAGTCGTCGTAGATTCAATGAATCTATCGGATCGTATTAGAAGAGTGATTTCATCTGCAGTACAAGTTGCAAGTGAGAAAAATACTAATTTTTTGAAGATTTCTGGATTGTAGAGTGAGTGTAGATTATAAAATCTTATTCAAATCAGATATTCCCGAGGAGTTTAAGAACTCTTTGGGGAACTACGTCTCTACTGAAGAAGTCGATGGTGAAAAATATATTTTTCACTATG
>JBFHGF010000468.1:0-2629 GCA_041583335.1 Bacteriovoracaceae bacterium | reverse complement strand
CCTTCACTTTGGGGTGGGCCGTATCATTGAGCAAGGTAAATTGCTTTCCTGTTTTCTTATCCGTGGTCCACAGGAGGCGATCTTTTGCTCTAAATTTTTCAGTGTAACTGTCCTTAATAATCCAAGGGTGTCCCTCTGTGAGGTGACGATAGGAAGCCGGATGGAGTTCTACTTCGGTTATAGTGGGCTGATTTGAATTTTTCATAGGCGACTTGATGGTTTAAATCAGTGAAGCTTCCTTTCGTGTGATTTAGGAGTTTCTTCACTTTCTCTTTTGAGGATTTCCTCAAGGGTGTCTTCCATCCTCATAATGAGTTCATTGGTGAGTTGGAAGGGGTCATTATAGTTATAAACTCCCAGGGACTCGAGAAGGTCTCTCTCTTCTCTCGTTAAAGGAGAGTAGGGGTCGAGATCTTCACAAAGTTGTCTCAGAAGTTGCGCCCTTGATTTCAATTGAGAAATATCAAGTTGATTCAGTGTGTTGTGTTGTTGCATTTCTCTATACTCCCTTATTGAGCTCAGCACGTCAAACTGAAAAATGCATTTAAGCTTATAGGAATTCTCATGACTTACATCCTTACGATCGCACTTTTCCTCTTCTTCCTTCTCTTGCTTTTCACTCCTTCTCACTTCCTCCTCTCACGCTTTGAGAGTTTTTCTGCTAAGGCCAAGAATTTTTCTATTGTCCATCGAGGCGAAATGCTCCTTGAGTGGCTTGATAATTTTGGCTTGGGCTCTTTTGGTCATGACCTAGGTGAGAAGCTTCCTGCTAAGACTTGTTATAAAGAGTTTGGCGAGCACATCCATAAAGTGTGGAATAGTGTTCAGAAGCGGGGAGGCGAGCTGGCAGGCCCTTTGAAGGCGATTCGTTTGTCGATTCGACAAGACCTTAAGAGGACACGTCGTGAAAAAAACTTACTCCAATCGGCCATTGTTCAGGTTATATTTATGGTCGTTCTAGTGTGGCTCTTTCTTGTGGCCTTCCATTTTGTGGGTGAAGGGGTTATAGGAAAGGGTTTTTTTATCAGCGTGGCCTTATGGCAGCTCTTTGGTGTTCTCGGCTATTTTCTATGGCTTCGACTTTATAAGAAAAAATTCCTTGGGCCTCTCGATGAACTTTTACGCTGTCTGCTAGATATGCACTTTATGTTTTATCGAGGGGCATTGGCCGATGCTTACTTACACTCTGAACTGATCTTTAAAAGGCGAGATTTGAGTTTATATTTGCGAATGGAGCGAACTTTAGAAGGCTGGCGTAAGCGGGGACACGGACAGCTCACCCAAGTGGACGAACTCTTTGAGGATTTCTCCTACCTCGCTGAAGATAAGGCGGAGGCCTTTATGGCAAAATTGAAAATCAGCGTATTTACCTGGTCCTTACTCTTTGTGTTACCACCTCTGTTTGGCTCTTCTTTAGTAGGGCTTGGCAGCCTCGCTATGCTCTAGCTTGGGGATTGGAAATTCAACTTTAAAAGAGTATAGTTTAGGCCAAATGACTAAGAAAAAGGATTCGGTGTATGGCCAAGAATGACAGACCTGCTAATGAAAAGCAGATTATCTACTCAATGCATAAAGTTGGGAAAGTTTATAAGCAAAAGCACGTGCTCAAAGATATTAGCCTCTCATACTTTTATGGGGCGAAGATCGGTGTTCTCGGTCTCAACGGAGCTGGTAAATCAACTCTACTACGTATCATGGCCGGTCTCGATGAAGATCATCTCGGAGAAACTACAAAGTCAAAAGGATATACAACTGGTTATCTAGAGCAAGAGCCAACTCTTGATCCAGAAAAGACTGTTCGTGATATTGTCTCAGAAGGTGTTCAGCAAATTATGGATGACCTTAAAGAGTTCGAAGATATTT
Source organism: Bacteriovoracaceae bacterium (assembly GCA_041583335.1). GTDB lineage: Bacteria > Bdellovibrionota > Bacteriovoracia > Bacteriovoracales > Bacteriovoracaceae. The sequence goes on along the minus strand of JBFHGF010000468.1, from coordinate 766 downwards.
CAATGAAATTCTCTGAGCCTATGAGTGATGACGAAATGAATGCTCTGCTAGACAAGCAGGCCAAGCTTCAGGATCGTCTTGATGCTTCCAATGCTTGGGATATCGACAGCCGTCTTGATCTGGCAATGGATGCCCTTCGCTGTCCTCCTAGTGAGCAAAAGTGTGGAGTTCTCTCTGGTGGAGAGAAGAGAAGGGTTGCCCTTTGTCGTCTCCTTCTTCAGGAGCCGGATATTCTCCTACTCGATGAGCCTACCAACCACTTGGATGCGGAAACCGTTTATTGGTTGGAGCGCCATCTCCAAGGTTACAAAGGTACTGTTATTGCCGTAACCCACGACCGTTACTTTTTAGATAATGTGGCGGGATGGATTCTTGAACTTGACCGAGGGAAAGGGATTCCTTTTGAAGGGAATTACACTTCTTGGCTTGAGCAAAAACAAAATCGTCTACAACAAGAAGAGAAAACAGAATCTAAGAAGCAAAAAGCTCTTAAAGAAGAACTTGAATGGATTCGCTCAAGTCCTAAAGCTCGTCAGGCCAAATCAAAGGCCCGTATTAAAGATTACGAACAAAGGGTTCGTGATAATAATGATAAGTATTCTGAAACAAATGAAATTTTCATTCCTTCAGGGCCTCGTCTTGGGGATGTGGTGATTGAGGCCAATCATGTGAAGAAGGCCTTCGGTGATAAGGTTCTCTATGAAGACTTAAACTTCAAACTTCCTGCAGGGGGGATCGTTGGGATTATCGGTCCTAACGGTGCAGG
>JBFHGF010000467.1:0-2633 GCA_041583335.1 Bacteriovoracaceae bacterium | reverse complement strand
CATTAGAAAATACAAAGAAAAGAATAAAATTGAAATTGCACCCGAACTCCTCGAATCGACCGACGAAGAAGATGAGGAAATTGATGCCGCTCCTGAAACAACGGTGGCCATCTCAAGTGATGGACCAGAAACGGCCGCTGGACTTAACCCAGGGGAATCAAAATCAAATAAAACGGATCCTCCTTCAACCCCTAAACTCTCGGAAGAATATGATCCCGAGGAAGATGAAAGCTCGGCCGGTGAGTACTCATTTGGCTGGGGCTATAACGACGCATTTGATAAACCAGATGAAGAAGAAGAGCCAGAGATCATGGACGAAGATGAACTCTATGCTCGCGGTCTTGATAAGAGTAAAGAATCAAAGTCCGAGGATGAAGAAGATGGTGACGATGAAACTGAAGATGATGAAGAGGACGATGACTTTCTCTAGTCTACCTGTTTTCCGTTAACCGCTTACGTAAATTATGTTAATAATAAAGGGCCCCAATCATTTGGGGCTTTTTATTTTTCCCGGTTTAGGAGGAATCTTATGAGCACACCTCAATTAAAACTCTATAAATACAACTCTTGTCCCTTTTGCATGATGGTTATGCAAACCATTGAATCTATGAATATCAAAGTTGAATATCACGACATTATGCAAAATAGAGACGACCTCCAGTTTCACGTGGAAAAAACGGGGCGCAGAACGGTTCCCTGCCTCTATATCAATGATGAGCCCATGTTTGAGTCCTCTGATATTGTGAACTGGCTTAAGGAAAACGTTGCCAATCTAGAAAAAAATAACTAAGTTCACCTTACATTTTTGACTAGTTGCACGATTACCCCAGGAAGCCCATGGAAGTTAGAGATCCCGTTCACGGTTCTATTCATATTCTCAATGAAGAAGTCCCTATTATTCAAGATGCCTTTTTCCAGCGATTGAGAAATATTAAACAACTGGGATTCTCTGAATATGTTTTTCCTGGTGCGACCCATACACGATTCATTCACTCCATTGGTGTAATGAATGTGGGGGACCGTGCTTTTGACAAACTCTTTAAGGGATTTCTTCCCTCTCCAGAGTTAGCTAGGCTGAAAGAGACTTTCAAGCTGGCCTGTCTTCTTCATGATATTGGCCACGCTCCCCTATCACATACCACCGAATATGTGATGCCCGGCCTACAAGAACTCTCTATCCCCAAGGAGTTCCTTGAGCCTCAAGATCAAACCAGCACCCGTCAAGCGACCCATGAGGACTATACTATTAAGTCAATTGCCGACAGCTCTTTTGCCCAGAGTTTCCATCTGGTTGAAAGCTCTTTTGGTGTAGAGAGAAAGTATATTGCCGACCTCATTCGTGGCAGCACTCAAAATGAGGGCTACTTTACGATCGAAGGAATTTGTTATTTTCCCATCCTCCATCAATTGGTTTCCAGCGAGCTCGATTGCGACCGTATGGATTACCTCCTTCGCGACAGTTACTTCTGTGGCGTGAGCTATGGTAGCTATGACCTCGATTGGCTGCTAGATAACTTAGAAATTTGTGTTCAAGGAAATAAGGCCTATCTTGGTATTACAGAAAGGGCCGTCGTTACTTTCGATGACTTTCTACTTAGCCGCTATCATATGTTTGTTATGGTCTACTTCCACTACCGTGCCGTTTGCCTCGAACAGCTCCTCTACAAATACTTTGAAGCTGCCCCTGAGGAATATCGTATTCCTGCCGATATCGAAAAGTATGTGGAACATGACGACCATTTTCTTATGAAGACCATGAGAAATTCTAAAAATAGATACGCCGAGCAAATTGTAAAAAATAAGATTCCACCGAAGGTTTATGAATCCTTCAATATGGATCAAAAACAACAACTAGAGAAAGTTCAGCAATTTCTTAAAGATGAAGGTATCGAATATATTCGCAGTTCTTCAAGGGGGCGCCTATCCAAATACTACGAAGGACAGGAACACCACCCCCATATTGCCCACCCGATGAAGGTAGTGAGAAAGTATTACGATTCAGGCTCTAAGATTATCTCAAATATCAACGAGGCCACAGACCTTTTTCAAAAGTTCTCCCACTCCCACGAAATTAATCGACTTCACTGCTATCGTGACTCGATGACTACCGCGCAAATGGCAAAACTGAAGGAATTAACAAGTCACTAAATCCGACTTTTTCTCTCTACTTCTTTTATTCGCTTTCCTTTGTTGGAAATCTGTTACGTGAAGCGGTATCATAGGTATTCATACCCATACAGGTTTAATAACTACGGAACGAAATGAATAAGATTTCACTCTATACCCTGCTCATCCTTTTGTTTTTGGGACTATCCAAATCGCTATCCCCATCTGCACAGAAGGCGATATATATTCAAAATGAAAAAGTCTACTCAGGACTTTTTCAAGGGGCACCTGTTTCTCTTATCCTCGTTGATATGTTTCAAGCTGGTTTTCTTATTAAGACCTACTATATGAAGTTCAAGCTTGTACATGGATTCAAGCAGGCCGAGTACTTGATTACCAGAACGTCCAAGAAATATTGGGAGGCCAACCGCGATATGGTGGGGATGTCTCTTTTTAGACGTTTCGAAAGAGACAACCGTGAATCTGTTGTCCCCATGCCTCCCGGCACTCTTTATATTGGTGATCCT
>JBFHGF010000466.1:0-2642 GCA_041583335.1 Bacteriovoracaceae bacterium | reverse complement strand
ATTACCTTTTAACTCTCAGGAACAACAGTAATCGAAGAAATTGTAGACTTATCTGATATTGGTGCATTCTTATCTTTTCAATATTAGAGATTTGATTTTTAAGTACGCACTCCCTTAAGCATCTCTTCAAAAAGGGAGCGCATACCAAAAAATCCCAAAAAATCCAAGAATTGCATAAAGGTTAACTCAAATTAACTCGATTATCATGGTTTAATTTATACAAGACTTGAATAAGGAAAGAATGAAAAAAATACTTTTGTTATGCTTATTTTTTACATCATATATTTGTTTTGCAAAGCCTGACTCTAAAGAGCCTCGTTTTTTTCTTGTGCCTAATTACATTTATATTCCTGGGAAAGAAAATGTTTTAAGGATATACGAAAGCCCAAGTAAAGAAGGAACAGTCGTTAGTAGAGTTAATTTGCAACTTAACAAAGATAGTAGATCTATGCTTCTGTTTGATGAAGGGAAGGCCGTTCAATATAATATGATAATTACTTCTTCGGAAAAGGTTGGCAGCTTTTATCGTGTTTATTATAAGGGAAGCTACTTTTGGGTTTATGAAGAGGATTTAGGAAATGTGCTTACGTATAATGAATACTTTGAAGATTTGAAGTGGGAAATTGGAGTAAGGTTTGACAGTAGAATGCCTCTGTTTAAAAGCATCAATGGGGAGAAGGTACCGTGGGATGTTATTGCAAAATTTAGGAACTCTAAGAATCGAAAACTTGCTTTGGATATACCTGTGACTAAGGCTACTGTTGTCGATGATAAACTTTGGTTAAAGTTAGAAATTGGTAAAAAAATTCCTGCGGATAGGGAGGGGGTTCTTGAACTTGATGAGCCTATCGTCGTATGGGTAAGAGCTTATAATGATGAGGGGAGAATGAGTAAGTGGGGATATTCTCATTTACACATTTTTCCGATTCGTCCTGAGTTAAGAGAGAGGCAAAAGCAGTATAATTATAGCAAGAATAAAAATAAGAATAAGAAGTAAAGCTTTGAATAAAATAGGAACATGGAAGAAGTGCCATGCACCTTTGGTTTCGCAAGTGCAAATATTCTGAAGTAGGGTTCCCTTAATCATAAATTGTTCTATTTTATGTTCATGCCACGAAAGAACTTAATGAGAACAAATCTTCATCCCTATCATGTAACCATACGATCAAATAATCGTGAGTGGTTTGAACTTCCCCTTTGTGAGGTTTGGGGGATTTGCATAGAGGCCTTGAAGTTTGCCAACAATAAATATCCCGTTAAGCTTCAAGCCTTTGTTTTGATGTCCAATCACTATCATTTGATGTTGTGGACTCCAAATTGCGACCTTGATAAGTTTATGTATGTTTTGAATTCAAAAATTAGTAAGTCGATTCGTGAAAAAACGGGGCGAATTAATCGAATCTTTGGAGATCGTTATAAGTGGTCTGTGATTGAAGATAGTAAGTATTCTCGAACCTGCCTAAGGTATATTTACCAAAATCCAGTGAAGGCGAAAATCGTTCTCAGATGCGAGGACTATGTTTACTCTTCGATTTTCTATGTGCTCAGAGATCTTGATGTAGGTATTGATTGGTTCAGTCCACTCTTTGGAGATAACGGGGAGTTTCTAAAGTGGATGAATAGTGTAGAGACCAACTCTACTGGCATTAAAAAAGCTCTGCAAAGGCCAATCTTTAAAATCCCTAATCAACGTACCTCTCGAAGAAAAGAATGATATAACAAGAAATCTTGACCTATTTTTTTAAACTATTTCCTGAGTTGAAATATAATCTACTTAGCAACTGCGAAACCAAAAGTGTATGGCACTTCTATGATCAACGTAGCTCTCGCAGAATAGAATGATATAACAAGAAATCTTGACCTATTTTTTTTAACTATTTCCTGAGTTGAATTATAATCTACTTAGCAACTGCGAAACCAAAAGTGCATGGCACTTCTATGATGGAGCCTCGAATGCAAAGACAAAGAACTTTAACATTGGTTTTAGCTTTACTTGTGCCTTGTGCTTTTGGGCAGGTACAATATTTAAAAACAAAAGATATTACGAATGAAGTTGATCCTAAAGGATTTGTTTTTAAAAGAGATCGTAGCTATTCTAAACACAAATATCTTTATAAAATTTTATCTAACTTTTTGAATAAGTTCGATTCTCACTATAATGGAGGATTAATATTCTCCACTAAGTTAAAAAGGTTGGCTATTCGGACATCAAAGGATGTTCTAATGGTTCCCTCAAGCTATAGAAATAAAGGTATGGACTATTTCTTAAAGCATTGTGAAAAGACATTTTTTAGTAAGAAGAAGTATCCATTTGTAAGGTGCTCTTATGAAGATGGGGGTAACGTTGGGTATGTCTTTAAGAAAAAAAGAGAAGCATTTGAGTCCCCTGATTTTTATTATCAGTTATTAAGGTTGGCGAAAACTGAAAAAGATGAGCATCATGAACCCAATACATATTTACTTAAGGATTCTGTAGAAAATTACCATTACTTTAACTCAATTTATGCATTTGATATTCTTCCTAAAATTAAGGCACGACACAAGGAGGTCGCTAATATTTTTCTTACAGAGATCTTGAATTCTCCTGGGACCCTTCCTGATAAAGACAGGCGTTTTACTAAAGGCTACTTTAATATAGTACT
>JBFHGF010000465.1:0-2645 GCA_041583335.1 Bacteriovoracaceae bacterium | reverse complement strand
GTACCCAATTATAAAGGGCCTCAACAGTTTCAGGTGCAACTTTGGAGTGGGTGATAATTTCCACAAGAGGCATCATGTGAACCGGGTTAAAGAAGTGAAGTCCAGCAAAGCGCTCTGGTTTCTCTAAGGCTTCGGCCATGCCTTCAACGCTTAGAGAAGAAGTATTGGAAGTAATCAGAGCATCATCTCGCATATACTTTTCAGTCTCAGCAAATACTGACTTCTTAATATTCATATCTTCAATAATGGCCTCAATTAAAAGGTCCACTTTTTGAAAGCCAGAAAAATCGGTCTGACAGGTAATCGAGCGCATCTTTCTTTCAAAATCATCAGCACTAAGGCGCTTTCTCTTCAGAGCACCACTGTAGTTAGATGAAGCTTGCTTAAGCCCTAATTCCAAGGCGCCCACATTGAGGTCTTTCATAATAGGGGCCATCCCCACATTACTCATAAGCCAAGCAATTCCTCCCCCCATCGTACCAGCACCAAGGCAAGCGCCTCTCTCCAATTGAGGGGCCTTCCCCTCACCTTTTGGACCACTGTACTTCTTCACTCTTTCAGTCATGAAGTAGATATGCTGAAGGTTCTTACTTTGTTCACTGATACAGAGCTCGCCAAAGGCCTGAGCTTCACGGGCAAGATAGCTTGAACGTCCAGAGAGGGTTCCCGACTCCATAGTATCAAGAATCTTAAGAGGAGCTTGATAAAAGCCCTTTGTCTTCTTTAATACACTTTCACGGGCCTTTGAAAAAATAATTTTCTTTGAGAAAATATTACTTTGAGCAAAATCAGTAAGGGATTCCTTAAGGGATTGCTCATGCTTCTTCATTTTAAGATGCTTAAGGGCCATATCAACGATACGCTCTTTCGGATAAACTTCATCGGCCAAACCAAGTTTCTTACCCTTGCGCGCATTTACCGTTTTCCCCGTTAGGATTAAATCCAAAGCATTGGGAATACCAATACGACGAGGCATACGATATGTTCCCCCAAAACCTGGAATAAGACCAAGCTTCACTTCGGGAAGCCCCATCATAGTTCCCTTATCATCACTCATCAAAATGGTCTTACAAGAAAGGGAAAACTCCGTTCCACCACCTAGGCATACCCCATGAACACAGGCCACAGTTGGGAAAGGGAGATCTTCTATCTTATTAAAGATCATCTGCCCGGCCTCTGCACCACGTGCCCCATCTGCTTCAGTTTGCATTGCCGCAATCAAAGAAATATCCGCTCCAGCAAGAAAGCAGCGCTCTTTGTGAGTAAAAAAGATCGCTCCATCTAAATTTTTCTTCTGGGCCTTAAGCTCATCAGCGATGGCATCTAAATCCCTCAACGTTTCTTCATTGAGAACGCTCATCGCTTTATCGTTATTGTGACCAAAACCAATATAGGCCACTCTATCTTTTACTTCGTAACTAATATTATTAAACCTTGGGTCATATGTACTCATCTCGGTCTCCTTCTACTTCTTTAAGTTCTCAATAATGACAGCTCCACCTTGACCACCACCAATACAGAGGGAGGCCACACCAAAGCCAGCTTTTCTCTTCATCAACTCATGAGCAAGTGTGACAATCAAGCGACTTCCTGTAGAACCAACAGGGTGACCAATAGCAATGGCACCACCATTCACATTGAGTTTCTCTGCAGGAATTTCTCCCCACAAGGTCTCCACCCCAAATTTATCGGCGACAGATTTATCCACCATACCTTTCTTGACGGCGAGTACTTGAGCAGCAAAGGCCTCGTTGATTTCAACCAAGTCCATTTGCTCAAGATTCATTCCCGTGCGTTTAAATATTCCATCCATGGCCAGTAAGGGACCCATCCCCATTCTCTCTGGCTCTAGTCCATGGAAGTGGTAATCCACCATACGTGCAATTGGATCGAGATTATGTTTTTTCACGGCCTCTTCACTGGCCAAGAGAAGCATGGAGCCCCCATCCGTTATAGGACAAGCATTCCCCACCGTTACACTTCCCGACTTGCGATCAAAGTAAGGCTTAAGTTTAGCGAGCTTCTCCACAGACGACCCTTCACGAGGGCCTACATCTTGAGAGAGAAGTTTATTGAGGCGACTTCCTACAATAATAGGAAGGATTTCATCGGCAAAGCGTCCTTCTCTTTGTGCGGCCAAGGCCCTTTCATGAGATTGCACAGCAAACTCATCTTGTTGCTCACGCGTAATTGCGAATTCACGAGCGAGAACTTCAGCAGTTTGACCCATATTGAGTCCACAAAAAGGATCTGTAAGACCCTGCTCGATAGCAATAATGGGAGAGAGATAGGGAGGTCTAAACTGGCTGAGAATCTTAAGTTTATCAGGCATCGTTTTGGCCTTCATCACATTCATGAACAGCTCGGTCATCTCCTCTGAATAGATCAAAGGCATCTGACTCATATTCTCCACTCCACCAGCAAAGATAAGTTCACTGCGACCACTGGCCACTTTAAGAAAAGCCTGACTCACGGCCTCCATGCCACTGGCGCAGTTGCGATGAACAGTATAACCACTGGTTTGCTTATTAAGTCCTGCTTCAAGAGCAATCACTCTGCCGATATTGGGATACTTGGCCGGGTTGCCCACATTACCAATGATCACTTCATCGATATCTGTAGGAGATAGGTTGGCATTATCGGCC
>JBFHGF010000464.1:0-2649 GCA_041583335.1 Bacteriovoracaceae bacterium | reverse complement strand
GGGCCAGTTCCTTTTCACGGGCCTTGCGAAAGGCATCCCAGTCGTGACCTTTGACTTCGATGTCGAGACCAAAGTCAGCGGCCGTGTGAATATCATCAACAAAGTGTCCAGCATAGACCATCATCTTCTTGGGTATACAGCCCCGTAGAACGCAGGTTCCACCGTAGCGATCTTCTTCACAAATAGCGACTTTTGCCCCAAGAGAAGCGGCCCAACGTGCGGCCCTTACGCCACCAGAGCCGCCACCGATGACGATGAGATCATATTGCATTTCATTGTGCTCTTGTTGATTTGTTGTCATTAATCTTCTCCTACAGGACTCTTTTCTAAATCATAGTAAAATAACCGGTGCCGTTTGGCCCGCACACGAACTTCGGTGGGGCGACGTTTTGATTTTCGACCACGAGTACTGGGGATGGTAGGATCACTGGCACACTTTATTTGAAATTCTATCATTTTATCCATCAATTCAAAGAGATTATCTTCTGGACAGTGATTAAGATTTTCTTCGTAGCCCATTTTTTTGAGGCCTTGGATTCCTTGGTAGATCGTCTCTAGGGTAGAGAGGCAATTTTCATCTGGTTGGTGTTTGATGAGAAAGCGTCCAGTATAGGTTTGTGAAAAACTGACTTTGGGCAGATTGTGCAAACAAGTACTGAGTTTCATCATTTTCTTAGCACATGGCCATGTGGCATCAAGTAAGAGGATGGTCAGAGTTTTACCTTCTTCCCTTAAAGGTGTTGAAAGTTCGGAGGGGATTTCTTCATGAGCATCAATAGCGACGGCATCAGGGGCCGGGTACATCAGCATCAAATGTCGCGAGGGATCGGCAATCAATTTTTGCATTTCGCTATTATGATCTAAATTGACATCGGTGATAATTTTAGAGTTTTCCATCGCGGCATGAGTCATTCTCCCTGTACCGAGCTTCTGTTTCTTGGCCTCTTTGGGGTGCATGAGGAGTATGAATTGGGTTTTTGTGGCAAAGGGTTTGATATGCTCACAAAAGCACAGGGATTTCTTGCGCCAGCAGCGGTAGCAGGTTTGGCGACGAATGATTCCGTCGTCTTGTGGGTTACCTTGGATATTTTGATTTTTTTGAGCGCCTAATGTGTCCATGGGCCTAATATACTGTGCTAAAGGTCATTTTTCTACTCTAACTTATGGCAGTGAGGGATAACTGATCAAATAACCCCAATAAATAAATATTCTGGTTAATCAGTGGCGCCAGATATTATACTCTTGATTGAATATATTAATTTTAAGGATGAATTTATATGCGCCAATTATTTCCATGGGTAATGGCCCTTGTTGTCTTCTTATTTTCCTACTCCTCTCGCTCTGCCAATGAATCAAGCGCTCTTAGTGCCCGCGATAAAGAGAAGCTCATTGTTGAAGAAATTGAATCAAATATCAAAGAAGAATTTAAAATTGATTTTACTTGGTCAGAGCAAAAGCAAGATTCCACAGTTAAGCCCACGCCCAAACCCAAGAAGGTTGAAGTGAAAAAGATTACCCAAGGGGAGAGTCGGGTTGCGGAAATGTTGCGTAAGCAGAGGGAGAAAATTGCGAAGATGCGTGAAGCGGATCGCAATAAGCATCGTGATCAAGTGGCCGACGCCAAGTCGGGTGGTGTAGCGAAGGATTGGTTAAAGCAAAAGAGTCGCTCTTCCCAAGATTGGATGCAGGCCAAAGTAGATGAACAAAATGCCTGGACCCAGAAGAAAATGGCCGTACTCAAAAAATGGGCCCAGGATAAACTCCAGTATAAGAAAGAACTGCCCCAGCTTAAAAAAGACCTCACCGATCTCTCCGATTTTACCCAAGAGACGATTGAAGTAACCAAGTCCATTGCTGAAGTACACACTCCTAAAGTAGATCATTATCAAGTTGATTTGATTCGTGAAGATTTCAATCTTCCCATTCGCTCCCAAGGAAGGCGCTCGACCTGTTCGGCCTTCGCAGCGGTACGCTCCATGGAAATCCTGGCCCAAAGAAAGGGGCGCAATTGGGATTTGTCGGAACAGTTCTTTTACTACGCCTCAAAGCCAAAGTGCCAAAGTTCTCCCTGTTCTAAGAAAGGCTCATGGCCGCTACCGGCCTTTAAGTATGACATTCCCTTGGAGCAAGGATGTCCCTATTCACCAGTGGAGAAAAGTCGCAATGAAACTCAGATCCCTCTGAGTTCGAGTTGTCGCAATGGACGGGCCAAGGTAGGCCAATACTCCCACGCCAAAACTCGTAATGATATCCAACAGGCCATTAGATCAGGTTATCCCGTTATTGGTGGTTTTAAGCTCAATGATGCCTTTTATAACAATACAGGCCATGTCTTCTTAAAAGGAGAAGCAGATGCCCTTATGATCAGCAATAAGGACAAGCACGCCCAAGGTCATGCCCTGGTTCTTATTGGAGTGATGGACCTCCCCAAAGAACTATGGGAGCTGCAAGGTAAGCACTGTACTTTGGTGGCCAATAGCTGGGGCCAAGGCTGGGGACTTGGAGGTTACGCTTGCCTCAGCGATGCTTGGTTTGATCAGTACCGCTATCAATTTCCCTTTCTCGTGGTCAAGGACATTACCCTACTTTAAATGACTTAAGAAATTGATCTAGGTCTAGAGGAGAGGTTTACCTCGCTTTGTGCTTCAG
>JBFHGF010000463.1:0-2659 GCA_041583335.1 Bacteriovoracaceae bacterium | reverse complement strand
GGCAAAGGCCTTATCCACATGATCACTGAGCACATAGCGTTTGCGGAAAATGGCAAATTTCTGATCAATGGTTCCCAGCAATCTTCCCGTGCGATCTTTCACCATCATGGTAGAGAAGAAGAAGTAGAAAGGTCGCTCTAGGGCAATCACTTCTTGGCCTTGCTTATCAAAGATTTTCACATGCAAAGGTCGATGGGAGCGAAACATAGAGCGCATCAAAAGTTTGAATAACCCTGAACTTTGCTCTGCAATAAATCCAATTTTCTCACCTCTTTCATTGAGTAGCTCGTACTTATTGCTGCCTTCAAATCCAATGAGGATCTCCCCCCACTCTTTGATTTGACGAATAAAACAGCGGGATGATCCCTCAAATAGTGTCACTTCATTGGCCACAATCTTCTCTTTAGAGCCTAAAATTTATTGCCGCACTTTAGCTAGACTGCTAAGTATAGATGAAATTTTTAAAAAAGTACCTCTATGGCCATTGATATCAATTTTTCACTTATTTTCAGTATCTTAGGAGTCCACCTCCTGGCCGTGATGTCCCCGGGCCCCGACTTTGTGCTCGTGACCAAAAACTCCCTCTCCTATTCTCGCAAGGCCGGCATCTACACGGCCCTCGGAATAGGACTGGGGCTCACCATCCACATCGCCTACTCACTTGCCGGACTAGGTTTAATCCTTACCCATAATCGTATCCTCTTTCGAGTGATCCAAATAATTGGAGCGGTCTATCTCACCTATATTGGAGTGGTGTCCCTCTACGCAGTAATAAAGAATAAACATCAAAAACTTGCTGAAGATAGTAGAGATTCTCAGGATATTCATTGGAATAAGGCCTTAAAAATGGGGTTTCTCACCAACCTCTTCAATCCCAAGGTAGGTCTCTTCTTTGTCAGTATTTTCACCCAATTCTTTCAACATTCAGAAAGCACGGCCACCAAGTCAATCGTCGCTTTGGCCTTAACTTTAGTAACCATTATTTACTTCTCTATCGTCTCCTACGGAATCACCATCCCAAAAATAAAAATGCTCTACCTTAAAGTAGAGCACTTCATTGAAGTCATATTTTCTCTGGCCCTACTTTCTATAGCGACCAGCATTCTCTTCTTTTAAAATCGATATTTCCGACTAGGCCTTACCTTTGAGCATACCGTGCCAATAAAGCTTAGGTAATCCATAGGCCTTCAGCATATACATACTAAACCTCTCCTTTGCTTGATCAAAAGGAAAAGACTCTGCAGGATTTCCATCGTAATCGAACTCGGCCAAGATACATGTTCCATATCCTGTAACCAAGGGACAAGAGGCATAACCATCATACTTGGCCTTAAGTTCTTTGCTCGCCATTTGGCTCACCAGGTTCTTTACGAGCACAGGCACTTGCTTTCTAATGGCGGCCCCCGTTCGAGAAGTTGGAAGAGAGCTACAATCTCCCAAAGAAAAGACATTATGAAATTTAGTATGCTGACAAGTGTACTTATCCACATCAACCCATCCCGCTTCATTGGCGAGGGGACTTTTTTTAATGAAATCTGGAGAACTCATAGGAGGAACCACATGGAGCATATCATATTCCATCGTTACCTTTTCTCCATTTTCCAGATTTTCGAAGATGGCCAACTTCTTATCTCCATCAACTTCAATGAGATTATGCTGATAGTGAGGAGCAATCTCCTTTCTCTTTAATACTTTTTCTAGTGCATCTCTATATTTAGGAACTCCAAAAATACGTGGGCCGGCCAGGCAAAAATTAATTTCGACCTGATTCCTAACTCCTTTTCTTCTCAAGTAATCTTCAGCAAGATAAGTTATTTTCTGAGGAGCTCCCGCACATTTAATCGGCATGGGAGGTTGAGTAAAAATCGCTCTCCCCTTGGTTAGGTTTCTAAGATATTCCCAAGTTTTATCAGTGAGATCAAAGCGATAGTTGGAACAGACTCCGTTCTTGCCCAAAGTCTCTTCCAGTCCCTTGATCTTATTCCAATCAATTTGAATTCCTGCTGCAACCACCAGATAGTCATAACCCACCTGTTCGCCATTTTGCAAAGTGAGCTTATTTTCTTTTGGCTCAAATGAAGCCACGCCCTCTTTTATCCAAGTACAGCCCGTTGGAATATAGTCCGCTTCATCTCGCTCACTTTCTTCTTTGGGAAAAATTCCCGCACCAACAAGAGTCCAAAGTGGTTGATAATAATGCTTTTCAGATGGGTCTATAATCGCAATATCCCATAGTTTTTCCGGATTATCTTTAATGAGGTGAGCGGCCGTTGATATGCCACCAGTACCACCACCAACAATTACGATTTGATGTTTTTTCATATCTATCTCCTTACATTCCTAATTTTTTGGGTTTCGACTGCTCTTCTAAGGTTCTTCCAAAGTGGGTGGCAAAAGTTAATAAGAACCCTAGGGCCCTTTGTATATCGTGATCAAATAATGAGCCTAGGGCCTTAACCGGGCCAGCTGAACTTTTTAGCTTTCCACTGGTGGCCATGGATTTTCCAAGGGCGCCTACCGTTTTAATCGCTGCAGGATCGAGAACTCCCGACTCCATGAGGTCTGTAAGCGCACCTGATTCAAATGCATCAAGCATCATAAAGGAAAACTTCTTCAGGTTGCGAGAGAAGTCTTCAATATCGAGGCCTTCTTTCATAGC
>JBFHGF010000462.1:0-2680 GCA_041583335.1 Bacteriovoracaceae bacterium | reverse complement strand
CTTCGTGAAGCCAGAGACAAAGCGGGTGTTGCTCGGGGCAATCACCAAGTCGCACGCCATGGCCACGCTGATTCCTGCTCCCGCCGTTACGCCATTGATGGCCGCAACCACTACTTTTGAGCAATTGCGAATGGCACTAACGAGAGGGTTCCATTCTGTCTTTAACGTTTCACCGAGATCACTCTTGGTTTCAGCATTGGCGCGATCGTTAAGATCTTGGCCGGAACAGAAGGCCTTACCATTCGCGGTGAGGATGATGGCCTTGATGTCACTATTGAGTCCGGCCCTTTCGATCGCATCGATAAGTTCCAATTTAGATTGACGGTTAAGGGCATTGTAAACTTCGGGACGATTGATCGTGACGATACAAACCCCATCTTCTTGATTTTCAACCGTGATTAATTCGTAGTTCATAGTCTTTTTCCTAGAGGTAGCCGCGTTTTTCTTGATCCCTTTCAATGGCATCAAAGAGGGCCTGAAAATTTCCTTCCCCAAAGCCCCAATGATTCTTTCTTTGGATATATTCAAAGAAGAGGGGACCAACATAGGTTTCAGAAAAGTTTTGAATGAGGTATCCGTCTTCATCTCCATCGAGAAGAAGCTGACGTTCCTCCAATACCTTGAGGTCTTCTGTTACGGTAAAGGGGCGCTCGGGAATGGCCTCATAGTAAGTGGAGGGGATATCAAGAAACTTGATACCGCGCTCGCGCAGATCACCCACGGTGTCGATAATATCGGCCGTCATCAGAGCGATATGCTGAACTCCTGCTCCTTTGTGAAGGTCGAGGAATTCTTGAATTTGTGACTTGCCCCCTTCTTGATCAGGCTCATTGATAGGAATGATGACCGAGCTATTGGCCAATTGAACCACTTCCGATTGCAGACCGGTTTTAGCTCCATGAATATCAAAGTAGCGGGTGACTTTCATACCATATACGCGCTCATAGAATTCAACCCACTTCTTCATCTCCCCCTTGGGAACATTATTGGTGAGGTGGTCAATGCGGGAAACCCTTTGCTTGAGAGGGTGTGCTTCTGGATCTTCACACTTGGTATAGTTAGCTCTAAAGATAGAGTTGGGTCGCTCGACAAATTCATTGTGAACATCGCCAAAACCCTGGATACGGGCCGTTTTGATGGGACCTTCTGGAGTTTCGAAAAGCTCGAGCTCTCTAACCACAGTGGCCCCTCTTTTCTGGGCTTCATTAATGGCGTGTTCGGCATCTTCCACCAAGAAGGCCATGGTGGATACGCCTTCTCCGTGCTTTAGACGATAGTCGCGAGCATGACCATTTTGACTAGCATTTAAGACAAAGCGAACTTGTCCTTGAGTGAAGAGCTCGCAATTTCTTTCAAGATCTTCTGCAGTCTTAGCAAAACCTAGTTTATGAAAGAGTCCACGAGTAGGAGTCGTCAAAGACTCACAGGTAAATTCTAGGTGGTCAATGGCCTTAATCCCTAGGGGATTATCTTCACCGATAATTGTCGCTCGTTCCGTCATGGGTAACTCCTTGCAAATAGCTTAATTTTTAAATCGCTCTATTTTTCCGGATAAAACCCATTCCTTCAAGTTTGCCGCACTGCTTTCCTGAAAAAGTACGGCGGTTTGGTACGCGCTCCCTTTTCGTGGAAATGGTGAGTCATGGAAAAGGGAGCGCGTACCTTTTCCTCTGATTTTAATTTTTGGGGTTTAGAAAATTTAAAAGATCCCTTAACTATAGGAACAGTTAATAGACTTATAAATCATAATGGATTTACTAAAGATCAAGTACAAGAATCAGTCATGAGATTTTCTAGGTACTACTTCTCTGATGAAGAGATTCAAAAGGAATATGGTAATCCTGTAGGGTTTTTGTATTCACACATGAAAAACTTCAATCAAATCTTCATTGAGCCAGAGTGGTGGCTAGAGCTTCAACATAGAGTTGATCTTGGGGAAGATAGATTTAAGCATAAATCAAAAGAAGCTGCGGTTAATGCTGAAAGAGTTGATTCACAGACGATGGAAGATTTTTTCGCTGATATTATGAACGTTTTAAATAGTGGGGGAGTAGTATGTTACTAGAGAAAAGCAAAAAGCCCCAGGCTCCAAGGGTTCACATAGAAAGAAAACTCTCTATGCCCAGGTCAGCGACTGAGGCTATACTAACCCCAGTATCGGGTAAAATAAATAAAAACTCAAGAGGAAGAGATGTCATATAGGCGAAAATTTCAAGAATTTAAGAGATCTATTAGTGAAGATAGGCTTAATACATTTAGCCGAAACGGCCAATTTACGGAAATTCAGGCAGTTAAGATATTCGTATATAACAACTATTTATCAAGTTTGGCCTATGAGGCTTTGTCGATCTTAGAAATTTGCTTAAGAAATCATACATGTGATTCTTGGAATAAATACTTTAATCACCGTTTTGGAGGATCACTTCCTAGTGGTTATCAATGGCCATTGAATATGGAAGGGTTAAGGTTATACGGATTAGAAAAGGCAAGATGGCCACAAAATCCAAAAGCTGTAAAAGACTCAATGAAAAAGCACTTCTACTTGGTTAATCAAGTGGAAAAAGAAAAGGCGAAGCTTAATGAGAAGTTCGAGCTTGCATTTTCTAAAGGGAAAAATAGAGGTAGGGCAGTTACTCTGAGACCATTAAAAAATGGGGATATCATTGCTCAATTAACGTTT
>JBFHGF010000461.1:0-2714 GCA_041583335.1 Bacteriovoracaceae bacterium | reverse complement strand
GCCGGACCATCTTCAGCAAGACCAGAAAAGAGATCGGCTCCTACTTTATGCCTTTCTTCCATGGCATCAATCTCTAGTTGTAAAATAGAGCTAATCACTTCAGGAGGTCTGTTATCCGCGGCCAGAGTCATTGCCTTTTTCATAAAAACATCATCAATAGGTTGCTTCTCTAGAGCAAATACCGATTCACGTCTTGCGGTTTCTGCAAGTTTACCAATTTCATCAATCGTCTCTTTAGGATCGGAAGGAGTAAAAAAGAGGGCCTTCATCCCTACTCCAGCGACACCTTTAACGACTTCCATAGGCCACTTAATAAATGTAGACCCAATCATCCCAAAGATAACAACGATCACTGAGGGAACATCCACGAATGCCATGATATCCCCACCAACGAGGATCGATCCGAGAATTGCACCAAAGGCGAGAACAACACCAATGACTGTACCGATATCCATAATAATCTTCCTTGAATTATTTTCTTTGAATATATTGCTTCATTCCACATTTCGGAGTCTTATAAAGTAACTTGATGTTTTTTAAACTTAAGCCGCCGTTATCATATAAATCGGCAAATTTTTCCTCGGCCTTTTACTCAAGCTATCCCCTTGAAATAGTTTGTTATGTCCAATTTTAAAACATGTATAAAGATTACCAACTATTCTCATTTACAAACAATCCTCCTTTGTCCTTGCTAGAATAGGCCAAATCACTTTAAAGTTTCAAAAGGCAAACAAATCATGAAGCAACTTATAAGTTGGAAGAAAAAGTCTCTGCTTATCCTCATTACCATAAGCTCCCTCTCTTCAATGGCCTACCTCTATGGCCAATCGGGTTTAGATACCAACTCTGATCAAAACTTCGATGAAACACTTGAAACGATGAGCTCTGAAGAAGAACTTTTTGAAAATGTGGCGGAGCTCATCAGCAGTTTCGTAAAAACCCAAAGAAATATTCGCGAGAAGCTCTATAATCTGAAGCAAAATAGATTCAGATGGGCCCTCTCACCTAATAAGGAAAAATATAATCATATTCTGGAAGATCTTCCTAACAAGGGCCGCTACGCTTCTCGTGATGTACACAGAAAGACACACGGTTGCTATCAAGCTCAATTCAATATCTCAGATTCTTTATACGAGAATATCAATCAGCAAATCTCAGAAACCCAAGAGCAAAGATCTCAGGAAACTATTCAAGGAACTAACCTTATCCCTGAACTTCTCCAAACCCAGCAAGACTTGGGAATTTTTCAACCTGGAGAAAAGTATAAGGCCATTGTCAGACTCTCTAATGGTAACCCCGACAACAATCCCGATAAGGCTCCTGATGCCCGTGGTTTTGCAGTAAAATTTCTTCCTCCTCAATTAGACCTGAATGTTACCAATTCAGAAGAAATTAATTCCAATACGCTTCTCGATATTTTAACGATTAACTACCCCACTTTCTTCGTGAATAGTGCGAGTAAGTACTTCATCATAAACAAGTGGTTTCTAAAATCCACTGAAGATAACCGTAGCTATATTAGTAGTAAACTCTATGAAACTTTCTCTGTTTTCGGTCCTTCTTTCTTAAATGGTGCCGGCCTAACAGAACTGGAGAAAAAGCTCGCCTTAAAAGTAAATGGAAGTATTATTAATCACCCTCTTTATGAGAACTATTTTAGTATGGTTCCTTCTCGACTTGGTTCAGCCGGTCAAGCGCGAGCGGTAAAATATGTATGGATACCTGTATCTTGCAATGGTGGAGAACTTAAAGACAAAGAAAAGTATAAGCCCCAATGGAGTATAAAGCATAATTACTCTTACCCAACTGCTCAATTGACAAGAAGTGCTCAAAGGCAGCCTCCCTATAAAGAAAAATGGGATCACTACTACTTAAGAAATCGAGTAAAGAAAACACTCTCTGAAGATAACTTCTGCTATGACCTTTCAATCCAACTCTACCGAGATCAAATAAGTACCAACATCGAAGATTCGATGGATATCTGGCTTAGCTCTGAAGAAGAAAGAAAAACTTGGATAGAAGATGTGGTCAATGAAATGGGAAACTCTCTAGAGGCTAAAACTTATCGTCAAAAGATCAAGCAAAAGAAGATCGCTCCTCGTATTACGGTTGGAAGACTCGAGTTTAATAAACTTGCAAAAAACCAAAAGGTCGGGAATTCAAAATTTTGCGAGGATCTCAGCTTTAACCCTTGGCATGGAAATATTGATTTCCACAAACCCTTGGGTCAAGTGAGCCGTATGAAACAAAAAGTTTACAATGCTGTAAGACGCCACCGTCATAAGCTCAATGGCATTGACTCTAGGCGAATGGAACGTGAACAGTAGTCTCGACTTGCAGTAATTCCCATGAACTTTTGATGGAGATTTTTGACTTTAATGAACTGTTACAACCGAAAAAATGAGAAACCTATTCTAACTTTCATAATGGCCTGATCTGAAAACTTCTTCTCGGTCCAACTACACTTTGCCGTTACACTATAAAATGGCAAAGTTTACCGGCCTACTCCACTCAATTAACTTAAGTAATATCGACTACTTTACCTTCATTTGATGCCTGTTCCACTATCCCTTAAAATACAAACACCCCTCTAAATAAAGGTTCCTTATATGATAAAGGTAGAAAACCTAACCAAGGTTTATCCCTCAGAGATTAAGGCCGTTGACTCCATATCATTTGAAATTCCTAGCGGAAAAATTGCATGTATTATTGGG
>JBFHGF010000460.1:0-2719 GCA_041583335.1 Bacteriovoracaceae bacterium | reverse complement strand
GCCATTAAGCAGACCTGCTCCCCCACGATAGGGCGCAGGTTGAAGTCCTCAAAGTACTCATCACTGTGAAATAACTGGCGACAAGAGCCAAGCCCAATTCCAAGACCAAATTCCTTGGCCACTTTGGCCAAGTTCTGATTGATATGGCGGGCCTCTCCTGTTCCCCCAGTCATAGAAGATATCCAAAGAGGGGCCTTCAACGTTTTTCCCGCAAGACTGTAGCTTCCCACTTTAAGGTTTTCTAAATCGGGAAACCCTTGGGTCATGGGCTCATAGTCAAAGAGCTCGCGAAAATGATTGAGTTCAGAAGATAGAGAGGTTTGGGCCTTTTCGGCCATGAGTAAATGATGAGTTTTGCGAGTGGCCGCATTGGGATCATCAGTTACCTGTAAATGAAATGGATTCTGTGTTTTTGACACAGCGTACCTCTTCTCTATAGTAATATGTAGTTTAAGAAGGCCTTTATACACTTTTTTGTGTATCTTGGGAAACGTAAGTTGCTAGAAATTATAGGATAAAGAAGTTATACAACTCAAAGAGTCATTGGTATTAGAAAACCTTATGATTTTAATTAATTACACAAACAAATTCTCGCTTACCGGGAGGAGAATCCTTTAGATAACGCTCTAAATCATTCATATTTCCCCAGAAACTGTCGAACTCTTCGCGATTTATGTCCATGCCAATATAAACCTGCTGATTCCTACCTTGCTTCCAGTTCACTTCCAAAAGTTCTTCACAAATGCGCTCCAAACGATAGGGTGTATCCATAAAGACTTGGGTGTGACCACGCTTGGCCAGGTCGGCGAAGAATTGTTGACGCTCTTCTTTTTCTCGCGCAGGGAAGGCCAAGAATTGAAACTCCCCTTCCGTAAAACCGCTCATGGCCACGGCCGGGATCAAAGAATTATAAAAAGCTGTGCAAGTAACTTTAAGGCCACGCGCTTGAGCTTCATAAATGAGGTCACGTCCCGGATCACAGAAGCCGGGCATGCCCCCATCACTTTGAAGATAGACATCGGTGCCCTTTTTTAAAAGCTCAAGAAGTTTAGGGAGCTGCTCTTGGCGAGAGTGTTCGTTATAGGTCAAGAAATCAGTAATGGCCTCACGGGGAAGATCCCAACTGCGCCAACGCCGTCTGGCCGGTTTCTCATCTTCGACCACAATGGCGGCCCCGCTTTCCCAAGCCTGAAGCAGAAGTTTCTTGAGTTCAAGGGTTTCCCCTCCGACCTCAGCAATGGGAGTGGGAACAAGAATAAGTTGACCTTTTTTTGCCATAACCTTACCTCTTATGAGAGTCATACTTGTGTTAGACTTGATATTATACCGTGACCGGAAGATTTCGTTAATGACAAAAGAAACCTTTTTCATCCAAGTACCCCCAGGGCTAGAAGAATTGGCCAAGAGAGAGTTCCTCCTTAAGTTTGTGGCGTTGAGCCCAGGCAGCACTCTGCCCGAGCCCGTGATTGAAGCCGGAGGGTTATCCATTCAGCTTCCTATGGATGTAGGAGTTAAACTGAATTACTGGTTGAAACTCCCCAATCGTATTCTTTTGAGGTTGGCCCATTTTAAATGTCGCGATTTACCTAAGCTCTTTAATAAAGTGAGCAAACTTCCTTTGGGTGATTATTTTGCAGGACAAGATTTTCAATTCCATATTAGCTCCAATCAATCTCGACTCTTTGATTCACGCCGAATTGAGAAAACACTTAAAGATGCTCTTGAACAAAATTTAAAACGCCAAGAGCCGAAGAAGAAAGCGAAGGATCGTGTTTTGCAGTGGGAAGGATGGCGCTTCTACTGCCGCTTCCAAGATGACTGGTGCGACCTCAGTCTAGATACCTCTGGTGAGCGCCTAGGTAAGCGAGGCTCGAAAACAAAAGTGGGGATGGCCCCATTGCGAGAAAATCTGGCTTCGGCCCTCTACTTTTCTTCTCTCCAACAACTCGATGCCATGACAGTGGATCAAATATATCAAGGAGAAAAAGAAGTTCTCTTGGTTGACCCCTTTGCCGGCAGCGGAACTTTGCTAAGTGAAAGTGCTCTCTTTTTTAGACCAAACTTGGAACGTGATTTTTCCTTTTCCTACTTGCCTCTCTTCTTAGGTAAAGAGGCCAGTATCGCTCCTCCTCGCGATCCACAACTTCATGGTCATACCACAATGATTGCAGGAGAATTATCGGAGCAACAGTTTCAGGCCTTGGAGGAAAACCTTAATGCCGTTGACCGGGAAAATACCCACTTGGTACTTGGAGATAGCTTCAACGGCAATCTAAAGAAGGTCATTGCTGAGCTTAACCCAACGGGAGAAGTCGCCTTTTGCATGACCAACCCTCCCTATGGAAAACGTGTCCAGACGGATCAACGTCTAAAGATTGCGGATCTCTTGAATCAAATTTTTGAACTCCACCCCTTTGAACTGGTAGGCATACTCATGCCCAAAGAGTTTCCGCTGCCCCAAAATAAGTACCAGCTTATTTCGAAACTCCACTTCTCTCACGGAGGAACTCCTGTGACCTATTCCATGTGGAAGAAGAAAGACCCCTCACTCTAGCATGGGAGGAATTTCTAACTGAGTGCCCTTATCACGTGTGATAGAAGGGCTAAGGCCGCTGGGGACTGTTTTGGGATGAGAAAGAGGGTTTCCAAGTGAGCCTTCTTTAACCGCATCGCGATCCCATAAACCATAGGCGACAAAATCGATAAGCCCGTTGAATTG